>JAKOQZ010000280.1 GCA_029778105.1 Pseudomonadota bacterium
GACAGGCGAAAAGGGCGCGGAGCAATCCGCGCCCTTTTTCTATGTCGCTCGTGCGGCGCGACAGCGTGCAGGCAAGGGCAGGGCACCGGCCCGCAACGAGTACGTGCCGCAGGGTCGACAGCCGCTCGTGAAGCCTATCTTCACGAGAGGGTGACGCCCACCCGCCGCCGCAGTCCCGGTCCACCCCGGGAAGTCATGGCGCCTTGACGGGGCCGTGAGGACTCATCTAATTAGATATTAATCTAATTAGAGAGAGCAACGATGGCCGATCAGAACGCCAAGCTTCTCGCTTTCTTCAAGGCCCTCGCGAACGAGAGTCGCCTGCGCCTGCTCGGTTTCCTCGCCCAGCGCGAACACAGCGTCCAGGAGCTGGCCGAGGCCATCGGCGTCACCGAACCGACCGCCTCGCACCATCTCGCCATGCTGCGCGAGCTCGGCCTCGTCAGCCGCCGCACCGAGGGCAACACGCACTGGTACGCGTTCGTCCCCACGGCGCTGCCCGCCATGGCCTCGCAGATCCTCAGCGCCGAAGGGGTGGCCAAACTCGCCGGTCCGGCCGGTCCGCGCGGATCGGCGGAATCCATCGTCGAAAACTTCCTGGGGGCGGACGGCAAGCTCACGAACCTCCCGGCCCAGCGCAAGAAGCGCTACGCGGTGCTGTCCTGGCTGGTGCGGAAATTCGACGAGGACCGCCGCTACACCGAAAAGGAGATCAACGAAGGTCTCCAGAAATATCACTGGGACTCGGCCACCATCCGGCGCGAGTTCATCGGTTACGGCATGATGGCGCGCGAAAAAGGCGTCTACTGGCGCCTTTCCGACTTCGATTGGCTCTCGGCGGACGGGAAGGAACCCGTCAGCTATTAGCTAGCGGCGGTTGCGCGGATCGTCGGCGTCGTTGTTCACGCCGCTGATCGGGCCCGAGCGGCCGATATTGCCGAAGATCTGCTGCAGGAAGCTCAGTTCGCGGCCGCGCGCCGGCGTCTCGTTGCGCGAGAACGACACTTCGACGGCCTGGTCCGGTCCATAGGTCTGCACCGACTGCACCACATCCCCGGCGCCGAAATTCACGGCCACGATCTTGCGATCGGTTTCCTCGGGCTCGAAGAACAGCAGGTCTTCCTGCTTCATCGAGATGTAGTACCAGGTGTTGTCGCTGAACGTGCTCAGCGTCGAGGGCGAGCCCAGCGCGGCCTGCAGCGACTGCTTGGTGTCGACGCCGACGCGGATCGCCTCCAGCATGCCGGGCGATTCCATATAGCCGCGCTGGTTTTGGGTCGCCGTGCAGCCCGCAGCGGTGGCGCCCAGGCCGATCATCACTGCGCCGAGCGCCAGTTTGCGCCCTGAAACCCACGTCATCCGTTTTGACTCGCTGTTGACGGCAACCGTCCGGTTGACCTACCCCCGGCGCTCCCTGAATTCAAGGCGAGGCTCCGGCCTCGGGTTCCCGTGCGCGGCTTTCTCTCTCGACTGTTCGGCCCCGACCTTCAACGCCGCCGCGCGGAAATCCTGCTCGACGCCGTGACCGCAGAGGCCCGGCGGCCGGAATTCTATGCCGAGCTCGGCGTGCCCGATACGCTGGACGGGCGTTTCGACATGATGGCGCTGGTCTCAACGCTGGTCTTCCGCGAAATGCAGAAAAAGGGCGGGCACGCGCTGGCCCAGCGGACGACCGACCACATGTTCATGGCCTTCGACGACGCGGTGCGCTCGTTGGGGGTGGGGGATGCCGGCGTACCGCGCCGGGTCAAGGCGATGGGGAAGGCCTATCTCGGCCGGGCCATCGCCTACGATCAGGCGCTCGACCAGGGCGACCGCGCGGCGCTCGCTGCGGCGCTGGAGCGAAATATCTATCGCGGGGCGCCGCCGGACGGCGAGGGGCTGGCGCGCCTGACCGCCTGGGTCGAGCGCGGGGCGGCCACGCTGGCGGCCTGCTCGCTGGACAGTCTCGAATCCGGCAAGTTCGGCCTGACGGGGCCCTGAAACGGGCCTGAAGCGGGAAGAGGAGGCGACAATGTCTGCAGAAGGCCCGGCCTTTCATCGCTGGATCGACCCGGCAGGGCGCGGCGCGCCGCAGGGCGTGCACGAGGTCCATTCGACGGAGGCCGAACGCGCCGCCATCGCCCGCTGGCTCGATGTGCCGGCGGTGCGGTCGCTGGAGGCGGCGCTGGCGATCCGCCGCACGGGCGCGTCCGAGGCCGAAGCGGAGGGGGCTATCCGCGCCGAGATCGAGCTGATCTGCGGCGTGTCGCTGGACCCGTTCGTCCAGTCCTTCGAGATCCCGGTTCGGGCGACGTTCCGCCGTCCGCCGGCCCAGTCTCTGAGCGAGATCGATTCGGCCTCCGCCGAGGGCGAGCTCGACCTTGAGGCCGACGAACCGCGCGACTGGACCCAGCACGGCATCGATCTGGGCGCGCTGATCGCCGAGGAGGTTTCCCTGGCCCTGCCGGATTTTCCAAGAAAACCGGGCGCTGAACTGCCGTCCGACGCGGCTCCAGCGGTTGAGGATGCCCCGCCGAACCCCTTTGCGGCGCTCAAGGGACTGGTGGAGAAACCCTAGGGCGGGGGCGGAAATCCCGCTTGCGCCGCCGCCCCGTTTCGGGGCATATCCCGCCCCCTGATTTGACGCCCCCTCGCACGCTGACCACAAGCAGCCGTCGTCCGGACGGTTGCGCGCGCGTTTCGGGCCGGTAGTGGAGATTGAGTGTCATGGCGGTTCCGAAAAGGAAGACCTCGCCGTCGCGGCGTAATATGCGCCGCTCGCATCACGCGCTGACGGCGACCAATATCGCCGAATGCTCGAACTGCGGCGAGCAGAAGCGCCCCCATCACGTGTGCGGAAAGTGCGGCCATTACGATGGCCGTGAGGTCGTCGCGGCCTCCGCCTGACCTGACACGGGCGCCCATCCATGGCTGATGCGCCCAAATCCGGTCCGCTTGTCGTCTCGATCGACGCCATGGGTGGCGACAACGCCCCCGGTGCCGTGATCGACGGCATCGCCATTGCGCGCGTCCGTCATCCGGGCGCGCGTTTTTTGCTGCACGGACGTCAGAACGAGCTTGAACAGCTGATCGCCGGCAAGGCGGGGCTTGTCGAGGTCGTCGAAATTCGCCCTGCCGCCGATGTGGTGGGCATGGACGACAAGCCCAGCCAGGCGCTGCGCCGTGGCCGCGAGACGTCCATGTGGCGGGCGATCCAGTCCGTGAAGGATGGCGAGGCCGCCACCGCCGTCTCGGCCGGCAACACCGGCGCGCTCATGGCCATGGCCAAGTTCCAGCTCCGTCCGCTCGACGGCATCCAGCGCCCGGCTATCGCCGCGCTGTGGCCCACCATGCGCGGCCAGACCGTCGTTCTCGATGTCGGCGCCAATGTCGGCTCCGAGGCGCGTCATCTCGTCGATTTCGCCGTCATGGGCGCGGCCTTCGCCCGCATCGTGCTCGGCATGAAGACGCCGCTGGTGGCCTTGCTGAACATTGGCACCGAAGAGGTGAAGGGCAACGAGCACGTCAAGCTCGCCGCCCAGATGCTGCGCGACGCGAACCTGCCGATTCAGTTCGAGGGCTTCGTCGAGGGCGACGACATCAGCGCCGGCACGGTCGATGTCGTGGTGACCGACGGCTTCTCGGGCAACATCGCGCTCAAATCCGCCGAAGGGGCCGCGCGCCTCGTCGCCTATTATCTGCAGACGGCGCTCAAGCGCTCGTGGGTCTCGATGCTGGGCGCGGCCATCGCAAGCGGCGCCTTCAAGGTGCTGCGCGCCAAGATGGACCCGCGCACGTCCAATGGCGGCGTGTTCCTCGGCCTCAATGGCACCGTGGTGAAAAGCCACGGCGGCACCGACGGCCTCGGCTTCGCCAGCGCCATCGACCTCGCCATCGAAATGACGCGGCAGGATATGACCAATCGCATCGCGGCGGATATCGCCGGCGTCGCGGCGATCCTGTCGCGCACCGCGCCGGCCGTTGAGCCCCAGGCGGAAGCACCAGTCGGTCCATGAGCGTTATCCGGTCGATCGTCGCAGGCACGGGCGCCTATCTGCCCGAGAAAATCCTCACCAACGCCGAGATGGCGAAGATCGTCGACACCAGCGACGAATGGATTCTCGAACGCACCGGCATTTCCCAGCGCCACATCGCGGCCGAGGGCGAAACCACGTCCGATCTGGGCTTCAAGGCTTCGGTGGCGGCGCTGCAGGCTGCGGGCCTCGCGGCCGACGATCTCGACCTCATCGTCATGGCGACGACGACGCCGGACGACACCTTCCCGGCCGCCGCCACGCACATCCAGCGCCGCCTCGGCATGACGCGCGGCGCCGCCTTCGACGTGCAGGCGGTGTGCTCCGGTTTCATCTACGCGCTCAACGTCGCCGACAACTTCATCAAGGTCGGGCAGGCGAAGAACGTCCTCGTGGTCGGCGCCGAAACCATGTCGCGCCTGCTCGACTGGACCGACCGCACGACCTGCGTTCTGTTCGGCGACGGGGCCGGCGCCGTGGTGCTGCGCGCCGGCGAAGGGCAGGGTACGCCGGCCGATCGGGGCGTCCTCTCCAGCCATCTCTATTCCGACGGCCGCCTGCGCGATCTGCTCTATGTCGACGGCGGGCCGTCGACCACCCAGACCACCGGCCACCTGCGCATGGCGGGCAAGGAAGTCTTCAAGCACGCCGTCACCAACATCTCGGCCGCGATCATGGCGGCGCTCGACGCCAACGGGCTCACGGCGGACGATGTCGACTGGTTCGTGCCCCATCAGGCCAACCGGCGCATCCTTGAGGCGACCGCCAAGAAGATCGGCCTGCGCCCCGAAAGCATCGTGATGACGGTCGGCCGGCACGGCAATACTTCGGCCGCCTCCATCCCGCTCGCCCTTCACGAAGCCGTCGCAGACGGCCGGGTGAAGCGGGGTGATCTAGTTCTGCTGGAGGCCATGGGCGGCGGCTTCACCTGGGGCTCCTCGCTCATCCGCTGGTAAGGGGTTAGCGCGACCGCCTGCCAAGCCGCGCGAACATTACAGTCTATCCCATTGATTATGGTTCGGGATTGGTCTTGATTTCCCCAGTCTCGATTCCCGGCCGCCGGGGAAACTGGGGGGATAACAAAATGGCAAAAACCCTGACGCGCTCGGACCTTGCCGAGAAGGTCTATCAGAATGTCGGATTGTCGCGGAACGAGTCCGCGGCGCTCGTCGAGCGCGTGCTCGACGAAGTGACCAACGCGCTGCTCCGTGACGAGCAGGTGAAGCTTTCCTCCTTCGGCACGTTTCTGGTCCGCGCCAAGGGCGGCCGGATCGGGCGCAATCCCAAGACCGGCCAGGAAGTGCCGATCGCGCCGCGCAAGGTTCTCCTGTTCCGCCCCAGCCACGTGCTGAAGGATCAGATCAACGCGGGTAACGGCGAGGCGTCTGCATAATGGACGTAGCCGGCCATACCGAGCCGGACGGCGAGCGCGCCGCCAGCCAGAAATCGCCCGATGCCTTCCGCACGATCAGCGAGGTGTCGAGCGATCTGGATGTGCCGCAGCATGTCCTGCGTTTCTGGGAAGGCAAGTTCGCCCAGATCAAGCCGCTGAAGCGCGGCGGCGGCCGGCGCTATTACCGCCCCGAGGATGTCGATCTCCTGCGCGGCATCCAGCATCTGCTTTACGGCGACGGCTACACGATCAAGGGTGTGCAGAAGCTCCTGCGCGAGAACGGCGTCAAATATGTCGTCGCCGCCGGCCGCCGGGAACAGCCGGCCGCGAAGGCCAAGCCGCCGCAGCCCTCGGCACCGGCTGCCGCCACGGCGCTGCCCGAGCCCCAACCCCAGGCCGAGATGGCGCCGCCGGCTGTTGCGCCGCCGCCGTCCGCCGCCAGCCTTGGCGGCGCGCCGCATTTCGCGCCGGTCGTCGCCCCAGTCGTCGCGCCGATCGTCCCGCCGGCCCCGCCGCCGCCCGCCGAACCCGAACTGCCGCTCGCGCCTCCGGTCGCCCCGCAGGTCGCGCCGGTTCAGGAAACCGCCGTCCCTCAGATGGAAGAGCCTGCGTTCGACGAACACGCCGAGTCGCGGCGCATCGAGGCCGCCGCCAAGCTGCTCGCGCGCCTCAAGGCGCTGCGCCGCGACTTCGACACCCGCCTGCAGGCGGCGAAAAACGGTCGCTGAAAGCGCTCTGCTTTCCATTGCGCCGCCGTGACGCGCCGCCTATAACCCCGCCCTCGCTTCGGGCCGCTTCGGTCCGCAGCGCCCCCGTCGGGCTCACGCCCGGCACGGTCGGAGCGTAGCGCAGCCTGGTAGCGCATCAGTCTGGGGGACTGGGGGTCGTGGGTTCGAATCCCGCCGCTCCGACCATTTCTCTTCATGCAACAGTCCGGGGGGCTCGCCACCTCATGCTGCTTTTGGCTGTCCGCTTCGGCGTACTGATGGCGGGGCTGGGATGCGCCGTGGGCGCGATGCTCAGTTGGCGGAGCAATACGCCGCCGACGTGGACGATCTTCATGCCGGCCGAGCAGGCCCTCATTCTCACCAGCGAAGTGCGACAGGGCAGGGCCACCAACGGGGGCCTGCGCAGCTGGCCGTTCGTCGAGATCGAGTGGCCCTCGGGCTCGGGCTATGCGGCCGAACTCGACGGCCTCACGCCGTCCTTCTTCCGCTGGAGCGCCTCAGAGGCCAGCGCCATCGTCGCCGACTACAAGGCCGGCGACATGGCGGACATCCTGACTTTTGATGGCAAGCCCTACGCGCACCGGATCGACCTGTTTCACGCCTTTCATGCCGGGTTTCTGACGATCATGGCGCTTGCCCTCACAGGTCTGGGCGGGTTCATCGCCTGGAGCACCAGGACACGCCGCGGACGCTGAAGGCTGCCGAGTTGCGGCGCGCGGGGCTTGGGCTAGGCTGTCCCCAAGAACATCAGGGAGAGCGGCCATGAAACTCACAGGCGGATGCTATTGCGGCGCTTTGCGCTACGAGGCCGAGGGCGCGCCGTTGATGAAGGCGCAGTGCCACTGCCGTGAATGCAGCACTCTGACCGGCGGATCGCCGAACGTCTTCGTCGCGATGCCCGTCGATGGGTTCACCTATACCAAGGGCACGCCTGCCAGCTTCACGCGCAGCGACATTCCCAATCCCGTCACACGCGAATTCTGCGGCGTCTGCGGCACGCCGATCATGACCCGCACGGGCAGCTTCCCCGCCGCGATCATCAAACTCGGCAGCCTCGATGACCCGGAAGCTGCAGGCGGCCCGGACATCGCGATCTTCACGATCGACAAGCGCAGCTATCACCACATCCCCGAGGGGATGCCGTCCTTCGAACGTCTTCCGGGCTGATGCCGATGAACGATTACGAGCGCTACGACGCCCTTGGTCTCGCCGATCTGGTGCGCCGCAAGGAGGTGTCGCCTCTCGAATTGCTCGATGCGGCGATGACCCGGGCGGAGGCGGCGCAGAAGCGGGTCAACTGCTTCTCCGCGCTGTTCCCCGAGATGGCCCGCGCCCAGATCGCGGCGGGCTTGCCCGAAGGCCCCTTCCGCGGCGTGCCGTTTGCGCTCAAGGATCTGGGCGCGGCCCTCAAGGGCGCGCCGCTGACGCAGGGCTCGCGCGCCTACAAGGACTACGTCGCCGACTACGATGCGACGCTGACCACCCGCTATAAAAAGGCCGGGCTCGCCATTTTCGGGCAGACCACGACGCCGGAATTCGGCGGCACCACCACCACCGAGTCGATCCTCTTCGGCGACACGCTGAATCCCTGGAACACCACGCGCATCGCCGGAGGCTCGTCCGGCGGCGCGGCGGCGGCGGTCGCCTCCGGCGTCATCCCCATCGCCCATGCCAGCGACGGCGGCGGCTCGATCCGCGTGCCGTCGGCCTGCTGCGGTCTGTTCGGCCTCAAGCCTTCGCGCGGCCGTATGCCGATGGGGCCATACCGGACCGAAGGGTGGGGCGGCTTCTCGATCAACCACGCCATCTCGCGCAGCGTGCGCGACAGCGCCGCGATGCTGGATGCGACGCACGGCATCGAAACCGGCTCGCGCTACGACGCGCCGCAGCCCGAGCGTCCCTATCTCGATGAAGTGGGGCGAGACCCCGGCAAGCTCCGCGTCGCGCTGTGGCGCAAGTCCGCCAACGGCACGATGCCGGATGCCGACGCGGAGGCGGGGCTGAAGCGCACCGTCGATCTGCTCCTCTCGCTCGGCCACGAGGTCGAGGAAGCGGCGCCCGATATCGACGGCCCCGCGCTGGCCGCGACGCTCCCCGCCATGGTCGGCGCGCACATGACTGCCGGTCTCGACATGTATGCCGAACAGCGCGGGCGTCCGCTCGGCGAGGACGAGCTGGAAGCCGTCACCTGGGCGATGATGCAGAATGCGAGACACACTTCCGGCATCGCCATGGCCCGCAACGAGGTGACCATTCAGCTCGCGGCCATCGCCTATGCCGAGTTCATGAAGCGCTATGACGTGACGCTGTCGCCCACCATCATGCGCAAGCCCGATCCGCTGGGTGTCCTGTCGCTCAGCCCGAAGGACATGCGCGAATTCGGCAGGGCGATCGCCACTTTCCCCGCGCACTGCGCCTTCTACAACCAGACCGGAGCGCCCGCGATGTCGGTGCCGCTGCACTGGACGGATGACGGCCTGCCGCTCGGCATGATGTTCGGCGCGGCCTACGGCAATGAGAGCCTGCTCTATCGCCTCGCCAGGCAGCTGGAACAAGCTCGGCCCTGGGCCGACAAGCGTCCGCCGGCCTAATCGTCGTCCCGCGCGCCTTCGGCCATCCACTGGATGATGAAGCCGGGGGGCACGATCCAGGCCATCCCGGCGAAGGCGTAATAGAGCACCTGCACGGCCCAGTGCGAGTCGGGCAGGATCGTCGCCGCCAGCTTCAGCGCGAACAGGACATAGAAAAACAGCCAGATCAGGATCAGCAGTGTTCCGATCAGCTTTTTCAGACGTATAGGCATCGCAATCCTGGCCCTCGCCGTGTGGCGCGGGCTGCGCTATCACGCTGAAAGTCCCATGTCGATTTCCGCCGCCCCCCAATCCGCCGCCGCGCCGCGCTCCGGCCTGTCCCCCGTCGCGATCTGGCTGCTGGCCATTCTCGCGATGACTGCCGCCATCGTCATGGTCGGCGGCCTGACCCGGCTTACCGAAAGCGGCCTCTCGATCACCGAATGGAAGCCGGTCACCGGCGTCGTTCCGCCGCTCAGCGAGGCCGACTGGGAAGCCGAGCTCGAGAAATACCGCTCGACCACCCAGTATCAGGTCCTCAACAAGGGCATGAGCGTCGCCGAGTTCAAGCTGATCTACTGGTGGGAATGGGGCCACCGCGTGCTGGCTCGCACCATCGGCATGGTCGCGCTCATCGGCCTCGCCATCTTCTGGTGGCAGGGCCGGCTCAAGGGCGCGATGCTCCGGCGCGGCGCGGTCCTTGTCCTGCTGGTCGGCGCACAGGGCGCGCTCGGCTGGTTCATGGTGGTCAGCGGTCTCGTCGGCCGGACAGAGGTCAGCCAATACCGCCTCGCGGCCCATCTCGGTCTCGCCTTCATCATCTTCGCCTGGACGATGCTGATGCTGCTCGACCTCAAACGGCCGCGCGAGGGCAGGGCCGCGCAACCCGGCCTCACGCTGGCCCGGATCACCC
>JAKOQZ010000281.1 GCA_029778105.1 Pseudomonadota bacterium
CATGGTGCCGGCGCGCAGATAGTCGAAGGTGCGCCGGGCCGAGGCCTGGATGAGCGGATCGGGCCGTGTCTTGAGGTCGAGAAAGGCGTCGAGCGCATCGTCGATCAGCGGGTCGGCGAAACTCTGGAGCTGGAGGATCGTGCCTTCGGGAAAATTGACGTTGAGCAGCCCCAGCAGCGCCTCATGGACATGGGCGAACATGTAGGGGGAGGGGATCAGCTCCCAGCTATAGCCCCAGCCATCGTCGATGGTGAGGAAGGCCTGTTCTTCCTCGACCCAGGCGGCGAGCGGAAGAAAATCGGAATAGCTGTCGCGCTCGACGCTGCGGCGCAGCCGCGCCAGCGTCATGCCCGATTGATAGCTGGTCATGGCCGGGCCCCCGCATCATTCTGGCCATCGTCGGGGCGGTCCCTGACCTGTTCGAGCACGTTCGCGCGGGACGCGGGCGAAACCGGGGCGACAAGATAGTCGCCGACCACCCATTGCGGGCGCTCGACCAGCGAATAGACATAGCGCGGCATGTAGAGCCGGTCGGGCCGCTGGCGGTCGGCATAGGGCAGGATCAGCGTCCGGACCGAACGCGGGGGCTTGAGCATCGGCGTGACCGGCTGCTCGATCAGCCCCTGGAGCTCGCGATAGACGCTGTCGCGATAACCGGCGAAGGCGCCCGACGTTGTTCCAGTGGAACCGCGCGCGGCCTTGCCGTCCCTGAGCAACTTCCTGTCCCTGGTGACCGCCGGATCGGACTTCGACGCGACGCCCGCAACGGCATCGGCATAGGCCTTCTCAGGGTGGATGCACTGGCCGTGATCGTCGTTCTTGCAACTGAACTTCTCGCTATAGGGCGACATGATCGAGCCCATCGTCGCGCAGCCGCTCAGCATGAAGGCGGCGCAGACCGGAAGAAGCGGGGAGAGGGCGCGCGATCGGCGCGCGGGCGATAGAGGCCGCATGGGCGATACTCCCTGTTGGATGAGGAGCCGGCGCATCAGAACTTGCTTCCGGCGGTCGGCTTGATATCGAGGGTGACGCCCTCCTGGATCACGACCACGACGTCCTTCGCCGCGCCGACCTCAACGATCGGCCCCGCCTGGCGCGCGAGATCGAGATAGAAATCGGTGAGCTTCTCGGACGATCGCGACAGGCCGCCGGCGATGCCGGCCTTGGCGGCGTCGCCCGCATCGAGCGTGCGCACCGAACCCAGCGCCGAGGTCGAGACGTCGCCGACCGTATTCTGGACCGTATCGGCGACCCCGGTGATGGTCCCGGCGATGAACGCGCGGGCAAGGGCCGCGCCGGCGCGGGTGACGACCTTGCCGGAGAGGCCCTTCTTGCCGTCGGCGTCGACGAAGAAGCCCTTGATGGGCTGGTCGACCACCGAGCGTTCGTCGAAATCGACGCAAGAGAGGCTGACCAACTGGACTTCGACCCGTTCCTTCGCGAGGCTGCCGGTGGCGTTGCCGATGACGAAGCAGCCGGCGAGGTTGGCTTTGACGTCATTGGGCAGGACGGCGGGGGCTTGCACCCGCGCGATCAATGGTTCGGGATTGTTGGTCGCATCCCGGCTCGCCAGCGCATCGATCCCGGTGAGGAGCCGCGCCTTCATGAAACCAGGTGGCAAATAGATGGTCCGCGTCTTTTTTTTAGCGGCCTGTGCCCCATCGGCGGCCGCGACCGGGCTGGTCGCGGCGCCGATCGCGCCCACGGTCTTCTCGACCGGCGGGGCCGGAGGCGCGGGCGGCGCGGCAGGCGGTGAGGGCGGCTTCGCGACGGACGGATCGATGTCACCGGTCGCGGGCGGTTCGGGAAAATCGGGAACCGAGCCGGGTATTGCCGGAGGCAGATCGCCGTCGAGCGCATGGGGCGGCGTGCCGGCGCCGGGCACGACCTTGCCTTCCTCGATGGCGGTGACGCGATCGCCGAGCAATTGCTGTCCGTCGAGGATCTTCTGGAGGTCGCCGCGCAGCTTGACCTCGAGGCTGTCGCCGCGAAGCCCCGCGCCCATGTCGAGCTTCGAGCTGGGCGATGGCGCGGCCTGCTCGGTCTTGTTGCCGCTCGCCGTATAGAGG
>JAKOQZ010000282.1 GCA_029778105.1 Pseudomonadota bacterium
ATCACCACCGCGCAGGCCGCAGTCCTCGCCGTCACGGCAGCCGGCGAACCGATGACCCAGCGCGCCGCCGCGCTTCAGCTGGGCCTCAACGAATCGGCGCTGAGCCAGATGACGGCGCGGCTGATAAAGCTCGGCCTTATCGCGCGGACTCGCGACAAGGACGACGCGCGGGCCTGGCAGCTCCAGGTGACCGCCGAGGGCCGCGCCGCGCTGAAGCGCATCCACGCGCCGTTCGCCGAGATCAACGCCGTCCTGGACAAGGCCGTAGGGATCGGGGGAATCGAAGACCTCGCGGCGCAACTGACCCGCATCGCCGCATCGTTCGGCGAAGCCTGAGGCGGCCGACGCCGCAGAGTTGGCGTAAACGTCGCATCCCGTCATTTCGCATTGCGTTTGATGCCCCTTTCACATCCCGTATCGGCCAGCTTCGCCTCGCCGTCGACAAGGATCGCCATGCACCGCTCAGGCCTCGCCGCCGCCCTGCTCTTCACGGGCGCTGCTCTCGCCGCCACCATCGACCCCGGTCAGCCGCCCGGGCTGATGCTTCTGGTCAACGGCCTGCCGGGCGCGGCCAATGAGGTCGCCAAGGCTCCGGCGCTCGACATCAAAGTGCGCGACACGGCGCTGACGCTCGAGACGACGACGCTCGCCGATGTGGCGAACCTGCTCGGCGGCGAAATCAACCAGACGGGCGAAAGCGAGAACGCCTGGGCCTGGCTCTGCTACGCCTCGCCCGACGCCAATTCGGGCGGCGCGACCCTCACCTGGTTCTTCGCCGCCGATGCGGGCGCGAAGACGCTGTCGGGCATCGCGGTCGAGTTCGCGCCGGACGAGGTCACCGACGCCTGCACGCGCCTCGACGCGCCGCTCGACCTCACCACCGGCCTGCCCGGCCTCGGCGCGCCGGTCGCCGATCTCGACAGCGTCTACGGCAAGGCCACCGCCGACAGCGGCGTTCCCGGCACGGTCTCCTACATGTTCGGGTCCCGGCCGGTCGGAAACGGCCTCGTCTCGCGCACCGAGGCGAAATACATCACCGGCGACACCCACATCCTCGCCGCCAGCGTGATGAGCGTGGTGGAGCAGGACTAGCGGCGCGATGGGCCGCTTCCTCGCCTGGCTGTGGGATCTGGCGCGGTTCTTCCCCACCGTCGCGCCGGGCATCAGGTTCGGCAGCGGCTCGTCGGTGCTGCTGACCTTCCTGTTCTTCGTCTTCTTCCTGATCGGCCTCGTGCTGGTCCTGCTCGGCTTCGATCTGAGCGAGGTCGAGGCCTGGCTCGACCGTCATGCCGATCTGTTCGACCTGATCGGCACGATCCTCTTCAAGGGACTGCTGCTGGGGATTCTGGCGATCTGCCTTTTGATCGCCACATCGCCCATTACCGACCGGTCCAACAAGGACCGGCCGGGCGGCTGTATGATCCTGATCGCGATCGCGATCGGCTATGTCTGCGTCGTGGGCGTGTTTTTTCTCTGACGCTTACGGCTTGGGCGCCGTCTCCGCCGGCATGCAGGCTTCCTGCACCTTGTCCATCTTCTGGTCGGCGACTTCGATGAACGCCTTGGCGTCGGCTTCGCTGATGCCCAGCGCGGCCGCGATTTCCGGCAGCTGAGAGGGGTTGAGCCCCGCCGCGATCACCTTCAGCATCTTCACCGCGTCGTCGCCGAACACGGTCACGATATTGTCGACCATGCAGCCGCACAGCTTGTCGACCTCGGCATTCGGCGTGCCGTCGCCGACTTCCTTCTTGCAGGCCTCGAGCGTCTGGGGCTTCAGGCTGTCGACGGTGTCTTCCGCGCGGGCGGCGACCGAGAACGCCATGGCCGCAAACGCGGCCGCGATGACAAAACGCTTCATCTCCATCTCCTTCGTATCTGGCTTCTGGAACGGCTTACTGCGGCACGCAGGACTGGGCGACTGCGCCGACGGTTTCCTTGTGGGCGTCGACGAAGGCCTGCGCGTCGGCGGCCGAAACGCCCAGCGCCGCAGCGGCCTCATCGGCCGACTTCGGATCGGCGATCACCAGCTTCAGCATCTTCGCGCCGTCCTCGCCGGGGATCTTCTCGATCAGCCCGTCCACCAGGCAGGTGCACATGGCTTCGGTCTGGGGCACCGACGCGTCGCCCGCCGCCACGCATTTGTCGATGGCCGGCTGGCGCAGGTCGGCGGCGCTCTCTTCCGCCAGGGCAGGGGCGCAGACGGCGGCGGCGAGAGCCGCGGCGAAGATCAGGCGATTCATTATGAGGGGTGTGCTTTCGAAAGTTTGGCGCGCCGGAAGGATTCCGGCGCAGGACCCTTGGGTATCGGGCTTTTCCACCGCCCGGAAGGCGAAATTGTGTCGCGCCGCGTTGCCCGCGCGCCCCTCATGTGAGAGAGGGGGCGCCAAAGCACGGAACCCGCCATGATCCCCCGCTACGCCCGCCCCCAGATGACCGAGATCTGGAGCCCCGAGACCAAATTCCGCATCTGGTTCGAGATCGAGGCCTATGCCTGCGAGGCGCTGGCGGACCTCGGCGTCATCCCGCAGGACGCGGCGAAAAACATCTGGGAGCGGGGCAACGCCGCCGTCTTCGACGTCGCGAAGATCGACGCGATCGAGCGCGAGGTGAAGCACGACGTCATCGCCTTCCTCACCCATCTCGCCGAATTCATCGGCCCCGACAGCCGCTTCGTCCACCAGGGCATGACCTCGTCCGACGTGCTCGACACCTGCCTGTCGGTTCAGCTCGCCCGCGCCTCCGACCTGCTGATCGCCGGCGTCGACCGCGTCCTCGCGGCGCTGGAGAAGCGCGCCAGGGAGCACAAGCTCACCCCCACCATCGGCCGCAGCCACGGCATCCATGCCGAGCCGACCACGATGGGCGTCAAGCTGGCCGGCCACCATGCCGCCTTCCAGCGCGCCCGTGCGCGTCTCGTGGCGGCGCGGGCCGAAATCGCCACCTGCGCCATCTCCGGCGCCGTCGGCACCTTTGCGCAGGTCGATCCGCGCGTCGAAGAACACGTCGCGAAAAAGCTGGGCCTCACGCCCGAGCCGGTCTCCACCCAGATCATCCCGCGCGACCGTCACGCCGCCTTCTTCGCCGCGCTCGGCGTCGTCGCCAGCCAGATCGAAAACCTGGCCACCGAAATCCGCCACCTCCAGCGCACCGAAGTTCTGGAAGCCGAGGAGTTCTTCTCCGAAGGCCAGAAGGGCTCGTCGGCCATGCCGCACAAGCGCAACCCGGTGCTCACCGAAAACCTCACCGGCCTCGCCCGCATGGTGCGCGGCTATGTGACCCCGGCGCTTGAGAACGTCGCGCTCTGGCACGAACGCGACATCTCGCATTCCTCCGTCGAGCGCTATATCGGCCCCGACGCCACCATCACGCTCGACTTCGCGCTGCATCGCCTCGGCGACGTGGTCGAAAAGCTGCTGATCTACCCCGAGCGCATGCAGCGCAATCTCGATCTGCTGGGCGGCCTCGTCCATTCGCAGCGCGTGCTGCTGGCGCTCACCCAGGCGGGCGTGGCGCGGGAAGACGCCTACCGCCTCGTCCAGCGCAACGCGATGCCGGTGTGGCGCGCCATGCATAACGGCGTCGAAGCGCCGACCTTCCTGCAGAACCTGCTGGCCGACGCCGATGTGACCAGGGCGCTCAAGCCCGCCGAGATCGAAGCCCTCTTCGACCTCGGCCACCATCTCAAGCAGGTCGATACGATCTTCGCCCGCGTCTTCGGCTGAGCGCCCCCCCTCAGGGGAGCGGAGGGCGATCCGCACATGAAAATGGCCGGGACAACCCCGGCCATCTTCCTCAATCTCCAGCCCGGCTATGCGGCGGCGGTCGCCGCTTTCCTGCCGCGCGGCTTGGCCGGCTTTTTCGCCGCGACCTTTTTGGCCGCCGGCTTCGCCGCCGCAGTACCGCGCTTCACGACATTCTTCGCCGCCGCCTTGGCCTTGGAGGCCGCCGGCGCCGCGCCGGCTTTCGCCGCCTTGGCCACCCGCCCGGCCGAGGCCTTCACTTCCTTGGCCCCCTCCGTCCCGCCGCCGATCAGCGCCCGCGCGGCATAGTAGATTGCGGCCACCGCCGCCGCGCCGCCGCCCATCTTGGCCAGCGTCGCCGCGTCCAGCTTGCTCAGCGTCTTCATCAGCGGCTTGGACTGCTTCGCCAGCGCCGTCTCCAGCGACTTGAGCGACGGGCCGGCGCTCTTGAGCGCCTTGCCGGTGGTGGTGATGAGATCGGCCATGAAACCCTCCTGAACTGACTCGACAACGCCCGCCCCCGGCGAAAGTTCCATCGGGGCTTTGACATCGGCCCGTCACACGCCCGACTTAAGCCGCATCATGACGCCGCAACTGCCCACCCTCGCCGATCTCGTCCGCGCCTTCGCCCGCATCGGCCTGCTCGGCTTCGGCGGCCCCGCCGCCCAGATCGCGCTGATGCACCGCATCGTCGTCGACGAGAAGCGCTGGCTCGGCGAGGCGCGTTTTCTCCACGCGCTCAATTTCTGCATGCTGCTGCCCGGGCCCGAGGCCCAGCAGCTCGCGACCTATACCGGCTGGCTCGCCCGCGGCATCACCGGCGGCCTCGTCGCAGGGCTCCTGTTCATCCTGCCCGGCGCGCTCGTCATGATGGGCCTGAGCGCGCTCTACGCCTTTCACGCCGATCTCGCCTGGGTGCAGGGCGTCTTCTATGGCGTCAAATGCGCGGTCATCGCGCTGGTGGTCCAGGCGCTGATCCGCATCGCGCACCGCGCGCTCAAGACCGGCGCGCTGCGGGCCGTCGCCCTCGCCGCCTTTCTCGCGCTCTTTCTCTTCGCGCTGCCCTTCCCGTTGGTCATCCTCGCCGCAGCGGTGGTGGGGCTCGTCCTCGCGCGCCTCGCCCCCGCCGCGCCGGCCGCCGCGGCCGGTGCGCCCGGAGCCATCGATCTGGCGATGGATCAGGGCCTCTTGCCGCACACCGCCGCCCGGCCCGCGCGCTTCTGGATGCAGCTCGCCCTCTGGACCGCGCTCTGGCTCGCGCCGGTCGCAGTCCTGCTGCTGGCGCTCGGCCCGGGAAATGTCTTCGCCGATCTCGCCGGCTTCTTCGCGCGCATGGCGGTCGTCACCTTCGGCGGCGCCTATGCCGTGCTCGCCTATGTCGCCCAGGCGGCGGTCGAGACCCACGGCTGGCTTTCGGCGTCCGAGATGATCGACGGTCTCGGCCTCGCCGAGACGACGCCCGGCCCGCTCATCCTGGTGCTTCAGTTCGTCGGCTTTCTCGCCGCCTTCCGCGCGGAGACCGGGCTCGATCCGCTGCTCGCCGGGCTGCTGGGCGGCCTTTTGACCCTCTGGGTCACCTTCGCGCCCTCTTTCCTGTTCATTTTCGCCGGCGCGCCCTATGCCGAACGGCTCAGGCAGAACGTCGGCCTCGCCAGCGCGCTGGCGGCGATCTCGGCGGCGGTCGTCGGCGTCATCGCGCATCTCGCGCTGTGGTTCGCGCTGCACGTCCTCTTCGCGCGCGTCTCGGACTGGAGCGCCGGGCCGCTGCGCCTCGCCGTGCCCGACTGGACGACGCTGGACGGAACGGCGTTGGCGCTCACCGCCCTCGCGCTGGTGCTGGTGCTGCGCCTGCGGATCGGCGTCGCGCCGCTCGTCCTTGTCTTCGCGCTCGCCGGTCTGGGTGTGGGACTGATCCGCTAGCGGCTAGGCCTTGCCCAGCGCCAGCATCACGCCCTCGATCTTGAGTTCGCGCGTCAGCGGGGCCAGCGCCAGCACCACCTCGTGCGGACCGCCGGGCGCCGACATGCGCAACGTCAGCGCCGAGGTCTGCCCGTCGTTGATCGCCTTGGCGAAGGCCTCCCGCACGCGCGCGCGATCGGCCTCCACCACCTTGTCGATGAGGCTCATGACGGCCAGCTCCGCCGTGCTCGCCTGCGTCAGGCTCTCGAAATAGCTGTCGGCGAACACCAGCCGCCCGAGCGTATCGATCTTCGCCAGCCCGACGCGCCGGGCCGCCGCGAGCGCCCGCTTGGCCGCGTCGAACTCGTCCGCCGCCTGACGCAGCCGCTCGTGCTCGGTCATGTTGAGGAAGAACGTCGCCACACCGTCGCGGAACGGGAACGAGCGCAGGCTGATCCGGCGGCCGGGATACAATGCCGACTCGGCCTCATATTCGACGATCTCGCCGCTCCGCATCACGCGTCTCAGCATGTTCTGGATCGGAAGGTTGTGCGGCATGCCCGTCGCTTCGGACACCGTGAAACCCAGCATGTCGCCGCGCTTCACGCCGA
Source organism: Pseudomonadota bacterium (assembly GCA_029778105.1). Lineage (GTDB taxonomy): Bacteria > Pseudomonadota > Alphaproteobacteria > Micropepsales > Micropepsaceae > JADZAI01. The sequence continues at coordinate 6,251 of JAKOQZ010000282.1, forward strand.
AAAACGCTTCGGCCGCCCGGTTCATCTTCACAACTCTCAGTTCGGCGTCGTGCATCACGAAGCCTTCCTTGAGATTCTCGATCAGCATGTCGAAATCGGCGGCGTCGGCCTGCGCCGGCGCGGCCTGATGCAGGCGCTGATACGTCTCGGCGGAGATCAGCATGACCCGGGCCCGGCCGTGATGGGTGATCGTCAGCGGCTGCGTGAGCGCCTTCTGCTGCCAGAACCCGAAATTCCTGATGATCTCGGCGGCAGTCACCGCACTGCCGCCCGACGCTGCATCGCCCTCGCTCAAAACCCATCACCCAACTGCGATTTGCTCGCAACAAAGTTCCAGAATCAGATGGAACTTTGGAATGAGGCTACTCTTCCGCAAGAACGTGGGAACCCGCCAGAACGATACCAACGGCAAGACGCGCCCGGGTAGGTATCGAAACATACCTTTGGATAGCGGCGCAGACGGCTGAGGCTGTCCTGCGGCGCGGGGTCAGGTTTCGGCGGAAGGGCCGGAGACCACCATGACGACACCCTGGGCCGCGAAGTCGCGCACCAGAGGCGCCATCGAAACCGACACGTCCCGTTCGCCGCCCTGCCGGGCGATCAGCGCCGCGGCCAACTCCGTGGGCTGACGCGTCGACATTACGTCTTCGAAGGCGCTCTGCGCCCGGCGCCGCGTGCCGGGGCTGAAGATGTCGAAGATGCGCACATTGCCGAGGTCGGCGGCGCTGAAGCCGCTCAAGGCCTCGAACGTGGAATGGGCCGAGACGACACGGCCCCGCCCGTCCAGCCGCACCATGCCGATCTGGCGGTGCGCCTCGATCGCCTGCTGGCAGGCCTGGTTCTCGGCCGCGAGCGCCCGCAGGCGCTCCAGCTCGGTGATGTTCACGAACAGCACCCCGATCCCGTCCAGATACGGGAACACCCGCAGGCGGATGCGCCGGCCGGGAAACAGCGCCGAGGGGGCTTCGAACGTGGTGATTTCGCCGTCGCGCAACGCCTTGCGCAATCCGTCGGCGATGATCGAATCATAGATGGCGCCGAAGGTGACGGTCGGGCTCTGCCCGAGCATTTCGCTGCGGTCCCGTCCGAACCAGGCCTCGGCGACCGCATTCATCCGCACGACCTTCATGTCGCGGTCGAACAGCAGGAACCCTTCGGCCATCTGCTCGAGGATGGTCTCCAGCGTCGGCCCGGCGGCGCCGGCCGACCCGGACACCGCGCCCGCTCCGCTGGTCAGGCGCTCATATTCTTCGGTCGAGATCAGCGTCACCCGCGCCCGCCCGTGATGCGTGACCGTTACGGGGTGCGAAAGCGCCTGCTGCTGCCAGTAGCCAAAGTTGCGGATGATTTCGGCAGCCGTCACGGCGTCAGGGGTAGACATCCTCATGCTCTAATCACGCAATTTACGTAATAATAAGACCCGCCACCACCAGTATTATTGTCGATAATGCTAGAAAATATTGCGATTCTGATAAAGCACAATGCAGAAATCGCCTTTGTGCATTGCAATAAAATAGAGATTGCGAAAATCTGTAATTTACAAATATTGATCATCGCTCAAACGCGGAACGCGATCCGGCCCGGCGTCCAGATGCGCCGGCCGTCATCTCGGCGAACAGGTCCGCCCGGCCATCGCCCGCGCCGACGGCGCGCGCCGCCACGCGGTGCCGCATCATCGGCCCGCATCCGGCAAAACCGTCTTGTGCATGAGGGGCGCCCGGGTCGCGGCCCGGGCGCGGCGCGGGTCAGCCCGCTTTGACCTGCTCGATGGCGGTCTGCATCAGCTCGTCCATTTCGCGGCGAATCTGATGGTCCGACAGGCCGGCGCCTTTGGCGTCGAGATCCGCCTTGACCTTGCGGAAGACGTCGTCGTCCCCGGCTTCCTCGAAATCGGCCTTCACCACCGAGGCGGCATAGTCCGCGGCTTCGGCATCGCTCAGGCCCATCTTGGCCGCCGCCCACAGGCCCAGCAGCTTGTTGCGCCGGGCCGTCGCCTTGAAGACCAGCTCCTGGTCGTGGGCGAACTTGCTTTCCTGCGCCTTTTTGCGGTCCTCGAAGCCGGCCATGGGTCTCTCCTGAAATGTGCGGGCAGGATGTGCGTCACCCGCGCGGAAATCTCAAGGGTTTCCGCCTGCGTTGAGAATCCTTCCGATTTCCCCTAAACCCCCTCGGACGCGGCGTCTCCTGCCGCATGGGAACTCCATTCATGTCCGGAAGCCGTCGCAGGCTCGTTTACGAGGGCAAGGCCAAGATCCTTTACGAGGGTCCGGAGCCTGGAACGCTCGTTCAGTATTTCAAGGATGACACCACAGCGTTCGACGCCACCAAGAAGGCGACGCTGGAGGGCAAGGGCGTCCTCAACAACCGCATCAGCGAGTACATCATGACTCAGCTGAACGGCATCGGCGTGCCCACCCATTTCATCAAGCGCATGAACATGCGCGAGCAGCTGATCCGCGAAGTCGAGATCATCCCGCTGGAAGTCGTGGTGCGCAACGTGATGGCCGGCAGCCTCGCCAAGCGCTTCGGCCGGGAAGAGGGCGAACAGCTCCCCCGCTCGATCATCGAGTTCTACTACAAGGACGACAAGCTCCACGATCCGATGGTCAGCGAGGAGCACATCCTTGCCTTCAACTGGGCCTCGCCCCAGGACATCGACGACATCATGGCGCTCGCCATCCGCATCAACGACTTCCTCACCGGCCTCTTCCTCGGCGCCGGCATCAAGCTGATCGACTTCAAGGTCGAGTTCGGCCGCCTCTGGGAAGGCGACATGGCGCGCATCGTCCTCGCCGACGAGATCTCGCCCGACAGCTGCCGCCTGTGGGACGTCGTCACCAAC
>JAKOQZ010000043.1 GCA_029778105.1 Pseudomonadota bacterium
CGCCGTCACGAACGCCGCCCGCGCCGCCGCCGCCGCCTTGGCCAGCTTGCCGGCGCGCGTCTCCGCTTCGGCCAGCGCCTGCACCCGCTCAGCGAGATCTGCGCTCAGCTTCGGCAGATCGGCCACCTGCACCTTGAACTTCCGCGCCGCCCCGCGCAGCGCGAAGAGCCGGCTTTCCACGCTCTCCAGCCGCGCCGGATCGAAGTTCAGCGCATCCAGCGCCGCCTCGGCCTGCGCCCGCGCCTCGGTCGCCTCCACCACGGCGCGCTCCAGCGCATCGGAGGCGGCATCCAGCCGCCCCATGGCCTGCGGCTTCAGCCGCTCGATCCGCCGCGCCGCGCCCAGCAGGCGCGTATCGACCGCCTTGTCGCCGCCGCCCAGCATCTCCACCACGGCGGCCAGCTCGCCGCCCAGCTTCTCCGACGACATCAGCAGCGCCCGTTCGGCGGCAAGGCGCTCTTCCTCGCCCTCTTCCGGCGCCAGCTTCGACAACTCGCCGACCGCCGCCTGCAGATAGTCCGCATCGGCCCGCGCCGCTTCCATCTCGCGCGTGAAGGTCTCCAGCGCCCCCGTCGCGGCCCGCCATGCGCCATAGGCATCCGCCGCCGCCGACGCCTCTCTGGCATGGCCGCCAAAGGCGTCCAGCAGCGCCCGGTGCGCCGAGGCGCTCAGCAACCCGCGCCCGTCATTCTGCCCATGCAGCTCGACCAGACGGTCACCCACCTCGCGCAGCAGCCCCGCGCCCACCGGCTGATCGTTGATGAAGGCGCGGCTCTTGCCGTCGGCGCTCAGCGTGCGGCGCAGGATCACCTCGCCGTCCGCCTCGATGCCGTTCTCGGCCAGCAGCGCGAAGACGCCGTGCCCGTCCGGCGGCTCGAACGCGGCCGTCACGCCGCCCTGCGCCGCGCCCTGACGCAGCGCCGCGCGATCGGACTTGCGCCCCAGCGCCACCTGCAGCGAATCCAGAAGGATCGACTTGCCCGCGCCGGTCTCGCCGGTCAGGACGTTCAGCCCGCCGTCCAGCGCCAGGTCCAGCCGTTCGATCAGGACGATGTCCCGGATCGAGAGCTGGGTCAGCATGGGCGTTTCCTCAAGCGGAAATCAAAGACCGAAATTGCGCGACAGCCAGTCGTCGCCGACGCGCGGCTCGATCTCGGCGCCGGTCATCAGGCCATAGGCGTATTCGTACCAGGAGCTGCCCGGATAGTTGTAGCCCAGCACGGCGGCGGCGGTCTGCGCCTCGCCCTTGATGCCGAGCGCGAGATACGCCTCGACCAGACGATACAGCGCCTCGGGCACCTGGGAGGTCGTCTGGAAGTTGGTGACCACCACCTTGAAGCGGTTGATCGCCGCGACGTACTGCTGCTTGTAGAGATAGTAGCGGCCGATCGCCATTTCCTTGCCGGCCAGGTGGTCCAGCGCCAGGTCCAGCTTGATGCGGGCGTCGCGGGCATAGGGCGTGCCGGGGAAGCGCTGCACCACGTCGTTCAGCGCCACCAGCGCCTGCTGCGTCGTGTTCTGGTCGCGGCCCACGTCGACGATCTGTTCGTAGTACGAGATCGCCTTCAGGTAATAGGCATAGGCCGCGTCCTTGTTGCCCGAATAGAGCGCCAGGAAGCGGTCGGTCGCGTTGATCGCGTCGCCGTATTTGTTGATCTCGTAATAGCAATAGGCCGCCATCAGGATCGCGCGGCGCGCCCACACCGAATAGGGGTACTGCCGCTCCACCTCTTCGAACAGCGGCGCGGCGCTGCGATAGTCTTCCTGGTTCAGCTGATCGACGGCGCGGTTGTAGAGCACCTCGACCGGGATATCACCCTGGCCCGCCGTCACCTCCGGCTCGCTGCTGGAGCTGGAGAACGGGTTGATGCTGTCCATCGTCTCGCACGCGCCCAGCGCAAGGCCGGCCGCAACGATCGCCGCCGCCGGCCACTTCCGAACCATCCGGCCGACTACGCCTGCGAACACCATTGAACCCTCATGACGCCAACTGTTGCCCAAACGGATAGCCCTGGCGCGAGCGGCTCGCGCCACGATTCCGTGGCTTTCACCGAAGTCTATTAAGGGAAACAGCCGCCGACCGCCATATGGCGATCTTCACATCGGCGACGCCGCGACCGGAAGCGAAACGACCGAGCCGCGGCCTGCGCCCGCAGGCACCAGGTCGAAATTGGCCGGATCGGCGAACAGGGCCCTCAGAACCTTGTTGTTCATGGCGTGGCCCATCTTCACGCCCTCGAAACGGGCGAGCAGCGGCTTTCCGGCCAGCGCCAGATCGCCCAGCACGTCCAGGGCCTTGTGCCGCACGCACTCGTCGGCGAAACGCACGCCTTCCGGATTCAGCACCTCGCCGCCGTCCACGACGACCGCGTTCTCCAGCGACCCGCCCTGGGCGAGACCGTGGGCGCGCAGCGCCTCGATATCCTTGGCCTGGGTGAAGGTGCGGGCGGCGGCGACGTCGCGGCGGAACACGCCGGCGCTGACCTCGAAGACAAAGCGCTGACGGCCGATGGCCTCGGCGTCGAACACGATGTCGCAATCGATCTGATAGCCGTCATACGGCAGCAGCCGGGCGACCTTGTCGCCTTCGACGACTTCCACCGGACGCAACACGCGCAGGTAATGGCGCACGGCCGCCTGGCTCTGCATGCCGGCGCTTTCCACCAGCGCCATGAAGGGCGCCGCGCTGCCATCCATGATCGGCACTTCCGGACCGTCGATCTCGATCAGCGCGTTGTCGATTCCGATCGCCGACAGCGCCGCCATCAGATGCTCGACCGTGCGCACTTCCACGCCGGCGGCATTCTTCAGCGTCGAGCCGTAAAAGGCCGAGCCGACCAGATCGTAACGCGCCGGCACGATGGCGTCGGCCCCTTCCACATCGCTGCGGCGGAAGACGATGCCGTGATTGATCGCCGCCGGCTTGATCACCAGGGTCGCAGGCAGGCCCGAGTGCAGCCCCGTGCCGCTGCACGAGACGCTCCGGACAATCGTGGTCTGGTGGTTCTTCAAGTCGGTCGCTCCAGCGCTCCGGGCCGCACAGACGGACCCGGCTCGACAGTGTAAATAAGGGCAAGTGTGCAGCGCAGCGAATGAAGGAATATTTCAATCCGTTTCAAGGCGTAAATGATTGATTTAGATAGCTATTTCCAGAGCCAAAGGGAAAGGCCGCCGGGCATCGCCCGGCGGCCTTGAGAGCGGGTCTGGCGTCCGGCTTACGAGTTGGCCTGACGGCGCAGGAAGGCCGGGATCTCGAGCGGGTCTTCGGCCGCGTTCTGCGTGAACAGCGAGGGCGTCTCGGGCGCCTTCACCGTCCGCGCCGTGGCGCGCGGCTGGGCGGGATCGAAGCGCGGCTCGGCGATGCGCTGAACCGGGGCCGCAGCGGCCTCCGGCTCGCCCGTGTAGCGGGCCGGCGCCGGCGCATCCGTGCGCGCCGTGCGGCGCTTGAACAGGCTGCCGATCGTCCCCATCACGCCCTGGCCGTGCGGCTCCGCCGCAACCACCGGACGCGCGGCCGGATCGGCGGCCAGACCGCGAACGCCGCCCGACTCGGCGGTGATCTCGTCGTCGTCGAACCGCACGGTGGCGCGCGGCGCCGTCTGCTGACGCTGCTTGCTGATGGCGGCCTCGGCTTCGGCGACCTTGGCGCGGGCCTCGTCCAGCGCCTTCTGCTGGGCGGCGAGGTCGGCGCGCAGCTTGTCCTCGGCTTCGGCCTGCATCGCATGAACCGCGTTCGGGGCCGGCTCGCCGCGGACATAGATTTCCGGCTGGGCTGCGGCGAGCAGGTCGGCGGCGATGGCGGCGGGCTGAACCGCAACCGGGGCCGGCGGCGCGACGGGCTGCGGCGCGGGCTGGGTGCGGATCGGGGCCGGACGCGCGATCGCGGCGACCGGCTGCTGCACCACCGGGCGGGGCTGGGCCCGCTCGGCCGCGTCGATGCCGGTCGCGACGACCGAAACGCGGATGCGGCCTTCCAGCTTGGCGTCGAAGGTCGAGCCGACCTTGATGTTGGCTTCGGCGTCGACTTCCGAACGGATGCGGTTGGCGGCCTCGTCGGCCTCGAACAGCGTCAGGTCCGGGCCGCCGGTGATGTGGATGAGCACGCCCTTGGCGCCCTTCATCGACACGTCATCCAGCAGCGGGTTCGAGATCGCGGCTTCGGCGGCTTCCAGCGCGCGCTTCGGCCCTTCGGCCTCGCCCGTGCCCATCATCGCCTTGCCCATCTCCATCATGACGGTGCGGACGTCGGCGAAGTCGAGATTCATCAGACCCGGCACGATCATCAGATCGGTGATGCCGCGCACGCCCGAGTGAAGCACTTCGTCGGCCATCGCGAACGACTGGGCCAGCGTCGTCTTCTCGTTGGCGACGCGGAACAGGTTCTGGTTGGAGATGACGATCAGCGTGTCGACGATGTCCTGCATCTTGGCGACGCCGGCTTCCGCCTGGCGCATGCGCTTGTCGCCTTCGAAGTGGAACGGCTTCGTCACGACGCCGACGGTCAGGATGCCCATCTCGCGCGCGATGCGGGCGATGACCGGGGCTGCGCCCGTGCCGGTGCCGCCGCCCATGCCGGCGGTGATGAACGCCATGTGGCTGCCGGCCAGGATCTCTTCGATCTCCGGGGCCGAGGCTTCGGCGGCCTGCGCGCCGATCTCGGGCTTGGAGCCGGCGCCGAGGCCGAGCGTCACGTTCGATCCCAGCTGGATCTTGTGCGGCGCCAGGTTCTGCGCGAGCGCCTGGGCGTCGGTATTGGCGACCACGAACTCGACGCCCATCAATTCGGACGTGAGCATGTTGTTGACGGCATTGCCGCCGGCGCCGCCGACGCCGAAGACCACGATGCGGGGCTTCAGCTCGGGCGATTCCGGGGCATGAAAGCTAAGTGACATTGATTGCCTCCGATAAAATCATTTCGCCTGAACCCCGCCATTTTTTCTGGCATTCGCCGGTTTCGCCCGGTCGACTCGTCACGGCACACTTTTGATTGAGTCTGCCGTTCATAGGAATGTCTCTTTCACCCAGGCGCCGAAGCGCCCGCCGAATTTCTTGCCCCGTGCGCCGGGAAGCACGCCGGCGCTGAGTCGCTCGCGCAGCCCGCCCGCCTGCGCCAGCCCGATCAGCCCGGCCGCCGCCGAGAAGGCAGGGCCCGAAACCGAGGGCGGCAGCGAATCGAGCCGCATGGGACGGCCGATGCGCACGCGCTTGGCCAATGCGCGGGTCGTGTATTCCTGCAATCCCATCAGCTCCGACGCGCCGCCGGTCAGCACCACGACATTGCCGCTGGCGACTTCCGGACCGGCCGCCTTGAGGCGCTCCGAGACCAGTTCGATCGTCTCTTCCACGCGCGGCTGGATGATTGCGATCAGCTCCTCGCGCGGCACGCGGCTGCCTTCCTGGTCGCGCTCTTCGCCGATCTGGGCGATGCGGATCATCTCGCCATGCGCGCCCGGCACGGGCAGCGCGTTGCCGTGCAGCGTCTTCAGCCGCTCCGCCTCGCGGAACGGCGTGGAGAGCCCGCGCACGATATCGTTGGTGATGTGGCGGCCGCCGACCGGGATGACGTCGCAATAGATCAGCTTGCCTTCGCGGAACGCGGCGATCGACGTCGTGCCGCCGCCCATGTCGATGACGGTCGCGCCGTATTCCAGTTCTTCGTCATGCAGGCAGCCGAGCCCGGCCGCATACGAGGCCACCGCCTTGCCCGCGATATCCAGATGGCACTTCTCGACGCAGACTTCGAGATTATGCACCGGCGCGATCGCCGCGCTCACCATGTGCACCGCGACGCCCAGGCGCTCGCCGAACATGCCGCGCGGATCGCGCACGCCCGTCGCAGTGTCCACCGCATAGCCCAGCGGGCTGGAATAGACGATCTCGCGATCCGACCTGAGGCCCTGCTGACGCGCCAGCCCGTGCACCCGGCGGATATCCGCATCGCCCACTTCGCTGTTCGCGATCGGCGTTTCGGCGCGCACGATCTGGCTCTGCGGCTTGCCGCACGAGAACGAGATGAAGACCTCCTCAAGCTGGAGGTCGGCCATCTCCTCGGCCTTGTTCACGACATGGCGGATCGAGGCCTCCACCCGGTCGAGCTCGGCGATCTGGCCCTGGCGGATGCCAGCGCTCTCGCCATAGCCGACGCCCAGGATCTTGGTCTTCTGGCGATGCCCCTCGCGGGCCGGTTCGACCTTGGCGACGAAACAGACCACCTTGGACGAGCCGACATCGAGCGCCGCATAGACGCCCGGCCGCACGTCGGCATCAGCCGACGCCGCGCTCTTGCCCTTGGACAGCCTTCCGATCATGTGCTTTCGCCCCTCGCGACCGACTGGGCCGCGCCCCCACGCGGCTTGATGACCAGGCGGTCAGGCAGTCTCAGATCGACGGACTCGATGTCGCGTTCGAAAATCTTCTGCTCCTGCTCCAGCACCGTCAGGCGCTGCAGCGCGTCTTCCACGCCGTCTTCGGGTAGCCGCACCTGGATGCCGCTCTTCAGGTGCAGATCCCAGCGGCGGTCGCCCACCCGCACCGACGCCTTGGTCAGGCGCTGGATGGCGGGGAAGCGCTTGAGAATTTCAACCAGCTCGGCGGCGTGCTGCGGCGCGCCTTCGCCGACCACCAGAGGCAGGCCTGCGAACTCGCCGACGCCGTCCTTCGTGATGGGCGTGCCCTTGCGGTCGATCAGCCACGAGACGCCCTTCGACTGCCAGATCGCGTAGGGCTCTTTCTCCACCACCTGCACCTGCAGCGTCGCGGGCCAGAGCCGCGCCACCTTGGCGCTTTCGATCCAGTCGAGCGCCTCGACGCGCGCGCGCACCTCGTCGGGATCGACCTCCATCATGTCGTCGCCCGGCTTCACCGCGATGGCGGCCAGCAGATCCTTGCGCCGCGTGTGATAATGGCCGGCGGCGAGAATTTCCTCGATCGGATACCAGGCGAACGCCTCCTGCGAAGCCTCCGTCGCGCCGCCGCCGAAACCCAGATGGCCGCCCTGCACCAGGCCGGCGCCGGCCGCCAGCATCAGGAACGCACCCGCGCCGATCATCGCGGGCGAACGCAGACGAATCTTCGGCATCCAGTCCGCCGCCGGCGCCGGCTCGGGACGGCCGCGCTGAGCGCTGCGGCGCGGCTTACCCTTCACCTGTCGCATGAGGCGTCCTCCACCATCCATGCGACGAGCTGGCCGTAGCTCATGCCCTTGTAGGCGGCCTGCTCCGGCACCAGCGAGGTCGGCGTCATGCCGGGCTGGGTGTTGATCTCAAGCGCGATCAGGCGGTGCTTGCCCGGCACCGTGTCGTCGTAACGGAAATCTGTGCGCGACACGCCCCGGCAGCCCATCGCCTCATGCGCCAGCTCCGCATAGCGCATCGCGGACGCGGCCACGTCTTCGGGGATCTTCGCAGGGATCGTGTGGACAGATCCGCCTGCCGAATATTTCGATTCATAGTCGTAAAAGGCGTGCCCGCCCGTCGTGATCTCGGTGACCGCCAGCGCCTTGCCGCCCATCACCGCGACGGTCAGCTCGCGCCCCGGCACGAACTCCTCGACCATCACCTCGTCGCTGAGGTTCCAGTCGTCGCTGCCCAGCGCGCCCGGCGGACGGTTATCGCCTTCGCGGATGATGAAGATGCCGACCGACGAGCCTTCGCTCACCGGCTTCACCACATAGGGCGGCTTCATCTGGTGCGATTCCGAAGCTTGGCGGCGCGGCACCACGATCGAATTCACCACCGGCACGCCATAGGCGCGGAACAGCGCCTTGGTGCGTTCCTTGTGCATCGCCAGCGCCGAGGCCAGCACGCCGGAATGGGTGTAGGGAATTTTCAGGATTTCCAGCAGGCCCTGAACGCAGCCATCCTCGCCCCAGCGGCCGTGAAGGGCGTTGAAGACGACATCCGGCTTCAGCGCGGTCAGCACGGCCGCGAGGTCGGGCTTGGCGTCGATTTCGGTAACCGTAAACCCTTCTTCACGAAGCGCAGCGGCGCAGCCGCGGCCCGACACGAGCGAGACTTCCCGCTCCGCAGACCACCCGCCCATCAGCACTGCTACGTGGGGTTTTACCCGCAACTTCAGACCCTTAGAACCTCAGGGCAGGCCGATCCTTTTGATCTCCCATTCGAGGTCCACGCCCGACGTCGCCTTCACGCGCGCGCGCACCTCTTCGCCCAGAGCCTCAATCTCGTTTCCTTTTGCTTCAGAAAGGTTAACGAGGAAGTTACAGTGAAGATCTGAAACCATAATTTCGCCGCGGCGCAGCCCCCGGCACCCCGCTTCGTCGATCAACTGCCAGGCTTTCTTGCCGCCGGAGAGGGCGAGATCGGGATTGCGGAACGTGGACCCCCCGGTTCGGGTCTTAACCGGCTGGGTTGATTCGCGTTTGGAGGTGATTTCCTCCATCCGCGCCAGAATCTCCTCGCGCACCCCGGGGCGGCCCTGGAACAGCGCCGACACGAAGATGACACTCTCCGGCGTATCGGTATGGCGATAGCGCATGCCCAGCGTTTCGGGCGTGAAGGTCACGAGCCTGCCCTGCGCATCCACGCCGGTCGCTTCGATCAGCACGTCCTTGAACTCGCCGCCATAGGCGCCCGCGTTCATCCGCAGCCCGCCGCCGATGGAGCCGGGAATGCCGCGCAGGAACTCCAGCCGTTCGATGCCCGCATCGCCCGCCGCCCGCGCGACAGCCATATCCAGCGCCGCAGCCCCCGCGCGCACGCGATAGCCGTCGAGAATTTCGATCTTCCCCAGCGCGCCGCCCAGACGGATCACCACGCCCGGCACACCGCCGTCGCGCACGATGAGGTTCGAGCCGACGCCGACGATCGTCACCGGCACATCGGCCGGCTTGTCGCGCAGAAAGGTCTGCAGGTCTTCAACATCCGCCGGGCGGAACAGCACTTCCGCCGGCCCGCCCGCGCGAAACCAGGTGAGATCGCGCATCGGGGCATGCGCCGTATAGGCGCCGCGCACCTGCGGCAGGCGGGCGACCAGATCGCTCATCAGCCGCCTGCAGCCAGCTTCGCCGGCATCTCGTTGGCCCAATAGGTGATCGAGCCGGCGCCCAGGAACACGACATAATCGCCCGGCTGCGCGATCTCGCGGATGATCTTCGGCAGATCGTCGGGACTGCCCAGCACGCGCGCGTCCTTGTGGCCGTGCGCGCGCAGGCCGTCGACCAACGAGGTCTTGTTGATGCCTTCGATGGGCAGTTCGCCCGCCGGATAGATGTCGGCCATCAGCACGATATCGGCGTCATTCAGGCAGGCGCAGAATTCCTGAAACAGGTCGCGCACGCGGCTGAAGCGGTGCGGCTGCACCACGGCGATCACCTTGCCCGTCGCGACCTGACGCGCCGCCTTCATCACGGCCGCGATCTCCACCGGATGGTGGCCGTAATCGTCGATGATGGTGACGCCGTTCCATTCGCCCGTGCGCGTGAAGCGCCGCTTCACGCCGCCGAAGGTCGCGAGCGCCTGCTTGCAGGCTTCGTCGCTGACGCCCAGCTCGCGCGCCACGGTGATCGCGGCCAGCGAGTTCAGCGCGTTGTGCGGGCCGGGCATCGGCAGCGTGATGCCCTCGATGGTCCCCGCCCCGCCGAACACGCGGTCGGAGAACGTCACGTCATAGACCGACTGCCCATGCTCGGCGCGCAGGTTCGACGCGCGCACATCGGCCTGCGCATTGAAGCCATAGGTGACGATGCGCCGGTCGTGCACGCGGCCGACCAGCGCCTGCACTTCCGGGTGGTCGATGCAGCACACCGCAAAGCCGTAGAACGGCAGGTTCTCGATGAAGGTCTGGAACGCCGCCTTCACACCGTCGAACGTCTTGTAGTGGTCCAGATGCTCCGGATCGATATTGGTGACGATGGCGACCGTCGCGGGCAGGCGGTTGAACGTCCCGTCGCTTTCGTCGGCTTCGACCACCATCCATTCGCCGGCGCCCAGCCGCGCATTCGACGAATAGGCGTTGATGATGCCGCCATTGATCACGGTGGGGTCCAGCTTGCCGGCATCCAGCAGCGTCGCGACCATCGTGGTCGTCGTCGTCTTGCCGTGCGTGCCCGCAATCGCCACCGACGATTTCAGACGCATCAGCTCGGCCAGCATCTCGGCCCGGCGCACGACAGGCAGCTTGCGCGCCCGCGCCTCTTTCAGCTCCGGATTGTCGGCCTTGATCGCCGACGAAACGACCACCACCGACGCGTCGCCCAGATTCTCGGCCGCCTGGCCGATGGTCACCTTGATGCCCAGCTTGCGCAGCCGGTCCAGCGTGTAGTTCTCCGCAGCATCGCTGCCCTGCACGGTGTAGCCGATATTCTTCATCACCTCGGCGATGCCCGACATGCCGATGCCGCCGATGCCGACGAAATGGACGGGGCCGATATCCGTGGGCTTGCGCTTCATCGGGCCAGCGCCTCGATCGCGTCGGCCATCGCCTCGGCGGCGTTCGGCCGGCCCATCGCCTTGGCCGCAGCCGCCATCGCGCCCAGCCGCGCCGGATCGGCGATGAGGGCTTCCATCTCGCGCGCGAGATTCGCGGGCGTGAAGATCGGTTGGGGCATGGTCAGCGCGGCTCCTGAATCGGCCAGAACCCGCGCGTTGTAGCTTTGATGGTCGTCCGTGGCGAACGGATACGGCACCAGCACGGAAGGCCGGCCCATGACCGTGAGTTCCGCGCAGGTCGAGGCTCCGGCGCGCGCGATCACCAGATGCGACGCGGCCAGCCGTTCCGGCATGTCGCCGATGAACTCCATCGTCTCCGCGCCGACCCCAAGCGCCGCATAGGCCGCCCGGGCGCGCTCCAGATCCTCGCCGCGCGCCTGCTGCACCACCCTCAACCGCGCCCGCAGCGCATCGGGCAACAGCGCCAGCGCGCCCGGCACGACATCGCTCATCACCCGCGCGCCCTGGCTGCCGCCGAAGACCAGCAGGTTGATCGGCCCCTGACCCGGCGGCGCGAACGGCGCGACGTGATCGACGATCGCCTGCCGCACCGGATTGCCGACCAGAATGACCTTGCTCTCGGTGCCCTTGGGCAGCCATTCCACCTTGTCGAAGGCGACCGCGATTTTGGTCACCCGCTTGGCGACCAGGCGGTTCACGCGGCCGAGCAGCGCATTCGCGTCATGGATGATCGAGGGCGTTCCGGTCATCCGCGCCGCCAGCATCGAGGGCAGCGCCGGATAGCCGCCGAACCCGGCGACGGCCAGAGGCTTTTCGCGCCGGAAGGCGGCGCGCGCCTGCATCACGCCGCGCGCGATCTTCGACATCGCCCCCGCGATGATAAAGGGGTTTCGCCCCGAGAAGGTCGCCGAATGGATGGGCAGCAGCTCCACGCCCGGCATCTTGGCGGCGAATCCCGCCCCGCGCGGATCGGTCGCCAGCAGCACCCGGTGCCCCCGGGCCATCAGCGCCTGGGCCGTCGCCTGTGCTGGAAAAGTGTGTCCGCCCGTGCCCCCCGCCGCGATGACGATGGGGCGGCTCACCGGACCGGCCTCTTCCGCCGCGCGCCGGGGCGCTTGCGCGTCAGGGCGATCAGGCAGCCGACGCTCAGCGCCAGCGCGAGGATGGACGAGCCGCCATACGAGATGAACGGCAATGTCATGCCCTTGGCGGGCATCAATTGAAGATTCACAGCCATATTGATCACTGCCTGCAATCCTAACATCACTGCAAGCCCCGCAGCCGCGATCTGGCTAAACGAATCCGGGCACTGAAGGCTGCGATAAAGCGCACGCAACACGAGAAAACAGAAAACCGCCGCCAGCAGCATGCAGGCGATGAGGCCGAATTCCTCGCCGACCACGGCCAGGATGAAGTCGGTATGCGCGTCGGGGATCGACGCCTTCACGGTGCCCTCGCCCGGGCCGACGCCCAGCAGCCCGCCATTGTGCAGCGCCGCCATGGCGCGGTCGACCTGATAGGTGTCGCCGCTGTCGGGGTTGAGGAAGCGGTCGACGCGGCTCTGCACGTGGCTGACCAGGAAATAGGCCGCGACCCCGCCGCCCATGGCGAGACCGACGCCGGCGCCGATGATCCACAGCGAGAGACCGGCGAAGAACAGCAACGCGCCGAACGTCGCCGTCACCAGAAGGGTCTGGCCGAAATCGGGCTGCTGGATCAGCACGCCCACGAACATGCCATAGAGGATGAGGCCGGCGATCAGCCCGGCGGGCTTGCCCGTGCGCTGCCACTGCGAGAGGCAGGCGGCGCAGAGGATCACGAAGGCGGGCTTGGTGAATTCGGACGGCTGGATCGAGAGCGGACCGAAATCCAGCCAGCGATGCGCGCCCTTCACTTCCGGTCCGATGAACAGCGCCAGCACCATCAAGCCGACCCCGGCGAAGAAGCCCAGCAGCGACAGGCGGCGGATGTCGCGCAGCTTCAGCAGCGACACCAGCATCATCACGCCCAGCGCCAGGCCCGCGAACATCAGCTGGCGCGAGACGAAATGGAACGTGTCGTAATGCAGCTTCTCGGCGATGGCCGGGCTCGCCGCCATGCCGAGCAGAACGCCGGCGAACATCAGGAACGAGACGGTGGCGAACAGCCACCTGTCGGACGTCCACCACCATTCCGCAAGTGCGCTGCGGTTGGTGCGGTCGAATGTCATCATGCTGCGGCTGCCGATCCGTTGCTTCGCGCGAGGTCCTGCACGATGCGGCGGAATTGGTTACCGCGATCTTCATAATCCTTGAACTGATCGAAAGAAGCGCAGGCCGGCGACAGCAGCACCACCGGGTCCTCGCCCTCGCCCGCCGTCGCCTCTTCCAGCGCCTGCCGGGCCGCCACGGCCAGCGTGCCGCTGCGGTCATAGGGGACGCCCGCCTTGGCCAGCACCTCGGCGAAATCGTCGGCCGCGTCGCCGATCAGATAGGCGCGGGTGATCTTCTTGAAGAAGGGCTTCAGGGCGTCGATGCCGCCGGCCTTGGCCTGACCGCCGACGATCCAGTGGATGTCCCTGGGGTAAGCGGCCAGCGCCTTTTCGGTGGAATCGGCGTTGGTCGCCTTGCTGTCGTTGACGAACCGGACCTTGCCGATCTTGCCCAGCGCCTCGATACGGTGCGGCAGGCCGGGATAGGTCGCGAAGGCCCGGGCGATGGCCTTGGGGTCCTTGATATAGCCGCGCACGGCGGCATAGGCGGCGGCGGCGTTCTCCCAGTTATGGGCGCCGATCAGCGACTGGATGCCCTTCAGGTCCACGATCTCGGCCGGCGGCGAATAGAGGCCGTCATAGAGGACGCCATTCAGCGCATAGATGCCCCGCCCGACCACGCGGTCCACCGAGATCGGCGCAACCTGCGGGCCGCCCCGCGCCGAAACCCGCGTGCAGGTCTCCGCCGCGGGCGCCGTATCGACGCCGATGATCGCCAGATCGCCCGTGCCCTGGCGCTCGAAGATACGCCGCTTGGAGGCGATATAACCCTCCATGCCGCCATGCCGGTCCAGATGGTCCGGCGTGATGTTCAGAAGGATCGCGACATTGGGCTTGAGGCTCGGCGACAGGTCGAGCTGATAGGACGAAAGCTCCAGCACATAGATCGTGCCCTCGCGCGGCGGATTCAGCTCGAGCACCGGCTTGCCGATATTGCCGCCGACCTCGGCGTCCCAGCCGTTTTTCGACAGCAGATGGCCGATCAGCGCCGTCGTCGTCGACTTGCCGTTGGTTCCGGTGATGCAGATCAGCGGCGTCTTTGCTTTCGAACCGTTACCCTTGCCGTTTCCCCTTAACCCGGGGGTAGGGTTAACCGGACCTTGCGAAAAAAAAGCCGGCCCGCCGTTCCCGTTGAAGTGCCCCAGCATTTTCAGCGTGCGGCAGAACAGCTCCACATCGCCGATCACCTCGACGCCGCGCTTGCCCGCCTCCACCACGATGGGGTGCGGCTTGGGATGGGTCAGCGGAATGCCCGGCGACAGCACGATCGCCTTGAGCTTATCCCAGTTCCAGTTCTCCGGCGCGACCACATCGAACTCGCCCTCGGCGAGCGCCCGGCCCTTCTCCTGGTCGTCCCACGCAATGACCCGCGCCCCGCCCGCCTTCAGCGAGCGCGCGGCGCTCAGCCCCGATCGCGCCAGTCCGACGACGGCGACCGTTTCATTGGGAAAGAGAGGTACGGGGATCATCGCGTCACCTCAGCTTGAGCGTGGAGAGGCCGATCAGCGCGAGGATCACCGACACGATCCAGAAGCGGATCACGATGGTGGGCTCGGCCCAGCCCTTCTTTTCGTAATGGTGGTGGATGGGGGCCATGCGGAACACCCGCTTGCCCGTCAGCTTGAACGAGGCGACCTGGACGATGACGGAGAGCGCCTCCACCACGAACAGCCCGCCGACGATGCCCAGCACGATCTCGTGCTTGGTGATCACCGCGATGGTGCCCAGCGTGCCGCCCAGCGCCAGAGAGCCGGTGTCGCCCATGAACACCATGGCCGGCGGCGCGTTGAACCACAGGAACGCCAGCCCCGCCCCCAGCAGCGCCCCGCAGATGATCGCCAGCTCGGCCGTGCCGGGCACGGCATGGATTTGCAGATACTCGGCGAAGTTCAGAGAACCCACCAGATAGGCGATGAGGCCGAACACGGCGGCCGAAATCATCACCGGCACGATGGCGAGGCCGTCCAGCCCGTCGGTCAGGTTCACCGCGTTGGAGAACAGCACGATCACCAGCGTCGCGAAGACGATGAAGCCATAGCCGAGCGGCAGCAGGAAATCCTTGAAGAAGGGAAACGCGACCTGGCCCGACAGCGCGGCGGGATGGGCTTCCATGATCAGCCAGGCGGCGGCGATGGCGCCCGCGAACTGCACGACCAGCTTCAGCTTGCCCGAAACGCCGTCCGACTTCTGCTTGGTCACCTTCAGATAGTCGTCATAGAAACCGAGCAGACCGAACAGCGCCGTCACGCCGATGACGATCCAGACATAGCGGTTGGAGAGATCCGCCCACAGCAGCGTCGCCACGAAGGCCGAGATGAGGATCAGCAGGCCGCCCATGGTCGGCGTGCCCTTCTTGCCCACGACATGAGCGTCGCCCATGAAATCGCGGATCGGCTGGCCCTTGCCCTGTTTGACCTTCAGCCAGTCGATCAGCGGCCGCCCGAAGACGAGGCCGATGATCAGCGCCGTCATGATCGCGCCGCCGGTGCGGAACGTCAGATAGCGGAACAGGTTGAAGAACTGAAAGTCTCCGGCCAGCGGCTCGAGAAGAAGATAAAGCATCGGCGGTCCCCTATCCTGCCGCCGCTTCGAGCGCGCGCGCCTTCAGCGCGTCGACGACGAGGCTCATCCGGCTGCCGAACGAACCTTTGACCATGACGACATCGCCCGGCCGCATCTCTGCGGCGATCAATCCGGCGATGTCGGATGACGTCTCGCTCCACGCGCCGCGAATCGAAGCGGGCAGTTCGGCCCACAGATGGGCCATCGCGGGGCCGCTTGCAAAGACGAGATCGCAGCCCGGCTGCGACAGCCCAGCGCCGATGGCGGCGTGCATCGCCGGCCCCTGCGGCCCCAGCTCCAGCATATCGCCCAGCACCGCGATGCGCCGGCCGTCCGGGCCGGGCTTCGCCTGCGCCAGCAGCGCCAGCGCCGCCGCCATCGAGGCGGGGTTGGCGTTGTAGGATTCGTCGATCAGCTCGAACGCGCCGCCTGAGATGGGACTGACGATGCGCTTGCCCCGGCCCTTTACGGCCCGCACCGCCCGCAGCGCGTCGGCCGCCGCCTTCACGTCGGCGCCCAGCGCCTTGACGATCAGCAGCAGCCCGAGCGCGTTCTGCGCGAAATGCCGGCCGGGCGCGCCATAGATGAAGCGCACATGCTCGCCCAGAATTTCCGCTTCGATCTCCGACGAGGTGTCGCCGAGGCTGAGCGAGATCATCTGCGCCTCGCCGCCGTTCTCGCCGAACGTCCACACCCGCGCGCCGGCTGCGTTGGCCGCCGCCGCCAGTTTGGGCGCATGCGGGTTGTCGGCGTTGATCACCGCGATGCCGCCCGGCTGCAGGCCTTCGAAAATCTCGGCCTTCGCGGCGGCGATCGCCTCGACGCTGGCGAAATGCTCAAGGTGCACCGCCTCCACCGTCGTCACGATGGCGACGTCCGGCTTCACCTGCTTCACCAGAGGACGGATC
>JAKOQZ010000283.1 GCA_029778105.1 Pseudomonadota bacterium
CGCGGAACGATCGTGCGGTTTACCTTGCCGCTTGAGGAAAAAGCGGTCTGAGCGCCGCGGGTTAACCCTCACTTTAACCTTTCGATGATTTGGCGCGGCGCGCGGGCCAGTGTGCGGCAGCACCGGCGTTGCTTTGAGTCCATGGCCCGCATTCTCGTCCTTGTTGCACTCTTCCTCGCGAGCTTCGTGGCGACCGACGCCGCGCGGGCAAAGCCGCTCGCCCGCACGGTCATCGTGGTCACCGATGGCACGCCGGACGGGCTCGCAGCGCGCATGGCGGCGCCCGCCCTCAAGCGGATCGGTCTCGTCAGCGAGATCTACCGGGTCGATACGGGGCTGCCCGATCTGGGCGCGCGCAAGGATGTGGCCGGCGTGCTCATCTGGCTCGATGAAGGCCGGGTGGCGGACGGCGAAGCCTTCCTCGCCTGGGTCCGGCGGCTGACGACGCTGGGCGTGCCGGTGGCGCTGATGGGCGCCACGCCGGCGATCGAGGACCGCTACGGCCTGTTCGTCTCGCTGGGCGTTCTGTTTTCCGCAGACGAGCGGCCCTACACCTACGATCTTCATCCGGTCGTGAAGGATCACGCTCTGCTGGAGCCGGGCCGGCGCTTCGGCGGGCTCTGGCCGGCGGCCGATCAGATCCGGCCGCTCGATCCGCCTGCCGGCGAAGCGGCGCTGGTGCTGCAACGCGGCGCCGATTCCACCGATCGCACCGCACCGCTGCTGTTCACCCCGCGCGCCGCCTATGCCGCGCCGGGCTATGCGGTGTGGCGCGGCCCCGGTGCGGCCACGGCATGGATGATCGATCCCGCGCTCTGGTTCGCCCGCGCGTTCCGCATCGGGCTGAGACCGGTGCCCGACACAGGACTGATCAACGCGCGCCGCATCTTCGCACCGTCGCTGGCGCCTGCCGACGAAGCGGCCGCCGGGCGGGTGATGCGCGCGGCCTCGGGGCTCGATCAGGCGCAGCCGCTGGATGTGTGGCTGGACCCGCCGGAGGGCGGCCACATCGTCGCGAGCTGCGGCTCGGCCGCCAGAGCGCAGTTCTTCGGCTATGACCGGATGCTCGGCGCGGCCGCGCCAGGCGCGTTCGCCCCCGTCGTGACGCTGTGCGCCGAAGACGCGGACGCCGCCCGCAACGCCGTTCGCGCAGCCTATCGCTTCGCGGCGCGCAATCCGCTGCTGACGGCGACGGTCAGCATGGACGACATCGAAAGCGGCTTCGCCTCGGCGCAGATCGAGCCGGACGGCGAACTGGCCTGGCGCATCCGCGACCGCGGCGCGCTGGCCACGCTGCGGTTCGACCGGCCGGACGCCCTGCGTCTCGATTGGGATCGCAGCGAAGGCGTGCTCGGCGCGGCGCATGTCGGCGATGCCCTGGTCGTCTCGCTCGATCCCGATGCGGCCGAGCCGCTGGTGGCCCTGACGCGCACGCCCTTCGAGCCGCCGCCCTTCGCGGTGCTTGTCGAGTCGCGCTGGATGGTGGCCGGCCTGGTGCGCGACGCCGATAACGCCGCGATGCGGGTTCAGGGCTTTGGCCCCGGCGACATGGTGTGGCAGGTCGAGCCGCACTCGGAATGGGAAATCCGTTTCCAGCCGGAAGGCGGCGCGATGCGCCGGTGGCGCGCCGAAGTGGGCGATGAGGGCCTGATCGCGCTCTCGCTGCCTCCCGAAGCCGCAAAGGGCGCGGCGCTGGCGTTCGAGCGCCAGGACTATGCGGGGGCCGGACCGTGAAGCCTTTCGCGCTGCGCATCCTGTCGGGCGTTCCACTGGCGGTCATGGCCGTGGCGCTGCTGGTGCTGGGCGTGCAGCGCGTGTCGCCGCCCGGCGCAGCCGCGCCGGCCTTCGATTTCGGCCAGACACTGATCGCCGAGGGGCGAACCGCCGATGCCGTCACATGGTATCGCGGCCTCGCCCGCGACGGTGCGCCCGACGCGCTGCGCGCGCTGGCGGCGGCGGCCGACATGGATGGCGATCTGCAGACGCGCACCGATGCGCTCTACCGGCTCGTGCGGGCCGGATACGCGACGTATGACGAGCATATCGATACGGCGCAGCTTCTGGCGGCGTCCGGCGCGCTGCCGCGGGCCCTGACCGTGCTCTACAATGCCGAGCGCCGGTTTCCCGCCGCGCTCGACGACAGATTTCTGGCGTTTTACGCCGCGCTCGCGCGCGATGCGGCGCGCAGGGATATCGCCCTGCCGCTGGCCCGCCGCATGTGGACCAGAACCAACTCCGAGCGCGTGCTGAAGATTCTGGTCGGCCTTTCGAACGCCTGACGGGCCGGTTTTTCTTGATCAGTGCGGCGGGCCGCCCATAAACAAAAACCATGAACGCCCGACCCAGAAAGATCGTCTCCGCCCTGCGTCATTTTCTCGCCAGCGAATCCGCCGGCGGCCTCATCCTGATGGCCAGCGCCGCCGCCGCGCTTATCGTGGCGAATTCGCCGGCGGCCGAGCTCTACTTCGAGGCGCTGCACGCCTATGTCGGCCCTCTCAGCGTCTCGCACTGGATCAACGACGCCCTGATGGCGGTTTTCTTTCTGCTCGTCGGACTTGAGATCAAACGCGAGTTTCTCGACGGCCAGCTCGCCACGTGGTCGCGGCGCGCCTTGCCCGGTTTCGCCGCACTGGGCGGCATGGCGGTGCCGGCCTGCATCTATGCGGCGCTGAACTGGAACGATTCCCAGACCATTGGCGGCTGGGCGATCCCCACCGCGACGGACATCGCCTTCGCCCTGGGCATTCTGTCGCTCCTGGGAAACAGGGTGCCGGTTTCGCTGAAAGTCTTTCTGACCGCCCTCGCGATCATCGACGATCTGGGCGCCGTCATCATCATCGCCGCCTTCTATACCAGCGGCATTTCCTTCGCCTATCTCGGCGGCGCGGCGGCGGTGCTGGCGCTGCTGATCGGCCTCAACCGCGCCGGCGTGCTGAAGCTGTGGATCTATCTTCTGCTCGGCGCGGGACTTTGGGTGCTGGTGCTGAAATCGGGCATTCACGCGACCATCGCGGGCGTCGCGCTGGCCCTGACCATTCCGCTCCGCACGGGCGCGACAGACAGCGACGATACGCACGACTCGCCCCTGCTCCGCTTGGAACACGCGCTCCAGGATGTGGTCGCCTTCGCGATCATCCCGATCTTCGGCTTCGCCAATGCCGGCGTCTCGTTCGCCGGAATCTCGGCGTCGGCGTTCGTCGATCCGCTGACGCTCGGCGTCGCGGGCGGCCTGCTGATCGGCAAGCTGGTCGGGGTGTTCGGCTTCTCGATGCTGGCGATCAAGCTCCGCCTCGCGGAAACGCCGGTTCACGCCACCCGCACGCAGATGATCGGGATCTCGCTGCTCTGCGGCGTCGGCTTCACGATGAGCCTGTTCATCAGCCTGCTGGCCTTCGCCGGAGATCTGCATCTGCAGGACGAGGCCAAGCTCGGCATTCTGGGCGGCTCGCTGATGGCCGGCGCGCTGGGCTTTGCGGTGCTGCGCTTCGCCAGGCCGCATCAGGCGGGCAGCCAGCCGGACGTTCCGGCTGGCGCCTGAGCCTCACAGATACCAGTCGTGCTCGTGCGCGGGGATCACCGAGATGAAGCGCTTGTATTCGGTGCGCTTGGCCTCGGCATAGACATCGACATAGCCGCCCAGCGCCGCGCGCAGGATGCGCCCGTTCTGCAATTCGTCGAGCGCCCGCAGCATCTCGAACGGCACTGAGGGATCGGCGAAGTCAGAGGCATTGCCCTCGTGCGGCGGACCGGGATCGATCTTGTTGTCGATGCCGTGCTTCATGCCGGTGAGGATCGCGGCCAGAACCAGATAGGGATTGGCGTCGGCCCCCGAGACGCGATGCTCGATGCGGGTGGCGTCGTCGCTGCCCGCCGGCACGCGCAGGCCCGTCGAGCGGTTGTTGATGCCCCAGCGGCGGTTCACCGGCACGAACAGATTGGGCGTGAAGCGCCGATAGGCGTTGGCGTTCGGCGCGAAGAACGCCATCGCCTCGTGCATCGAGGCCGCCAGGCCGCCGATTGCGTGCCGCAGCACCGGCGTGATGCCCGGCCGTGCGGCGAAGGCGTTGGCGCCGTCTTTCATCAGGCTGACATGCACATGCATGCCGCTGCCCGCCATGCCGGCATAGGGCTTGGCCATGAAGGTCGCCTCCATGCCCTGCGCGCGCGCCACATGCTTGATCAGCGGACGCAGCAGCGCGGCATGGTCGGCCGCGAGCAGCGGGTCGGCGATGTGGTTCAGGTTGATCTCGAACTGGCCCGGCGCGTATTCCGCGACGGCGGTGGTCGCCGGCAGTTTCTGGCGAGCGCATTCTTCGGCGACGGCCGACAGAAAGGCTTCATATCGGTCGAGATCGTAGATGCCATAGACCGAGATCGCCTTTTCCCGGACGCCCGTGGTCGGGCAGATCGGCGGCTGGGGCGCGCCGGCGGCGGTGCGCTGGGGATCGGTCAGGAAGAACTCAAGCTCGAACGCGACCACGGGCTTCAGGCCGGTCGCCGCGAACTGTTCGGCCGCCAGGGCCAGGACGTTGCGCGGCTCGACATCGCTCGGCTCGCCTTCCGGGCCGTTCAGCGTCATGAGAACCTGCGCCCGCTTGTGGGGCGGCGCGCCCAGCGTCACCAGCGTGCCGGGCAGCGGAAAGGCGGTGCCGTCCGGGTCGCCGTCGCCGAAACCGCGTCCCAGCGGGTCGGTCATCTCGCCGCGGGCGTCCAGCATGAAGATGTCTTCCGGCATCTGAAGGCCGGATGTGAAGAGGCTTCTGGCCTCTTTGATCGGCACGCGCTTGCCGCGCAGGGTGCCTGAAAGGTCGACGAATACGGCGTCGACGATGGAAATATCGGGATGGAGGGAAATGAAGGCGTCGAATTCGGCGGCGGCTGAGATCGGCTCGGTGACGTTGTCCGGCATGATGCCCTTCTGGTTGGGGTTCCCGGGAGCTTAGGCTGACGGGCAAGGGGGCGGCAACTCGCAAACCGTTTGCGGCCGAGATTGACGGCGCGGCTCAATCCGGCCACTTTTTCCCGGTCTGGTGCACCCGCGTGTGCGGCCATCTCCCCCTGAACCGGAGGCGTCATGTCATCCCTCAAGTCCGTTATCCTTGCCAGCGCAGTCAGCCTCGCGGCGATCCTTTCGCCCGTCGCGGCGCAGGAAGGCGAAGTCACGCTCTTCACGTTCGAGACGCTGGCCAACGACCCGCTGCTCACCGAATACGTCGCCAAATACGGCGCCAAGCCCAACACGGCCGTCTTCGCCGACGAGGACGAAGCGTTCGCCAAGATGCGCGCCGGCTATGTGCCCGACGTCATGGGCCCGTGCTCCTATGAGTTCGGCCGCTGGCAGGAAGCCGGGCTGCTGCAGCCGATCGACGTGACCAAGCTGAAATACTGGCCGGTGATCGCCCCGACGCTGAAAAAGATCCCCGGCGCGATGGTTGACGAGACGCACGCCTGGTTCGTGCCGCAGTATTTCGCCCAGACCTCGGTCACCTACCGCAAGGATCTGGCGCCCGAATATGCCGCCAACGAAAGCTGGAAGATCCTGTTCGACCCGAAATACCAGGGCAAGGTCGCGGCGCTGGAAGGCGTCGACGACACCGTCACGCTGGTCGCCAAGTCGATGGGGATCGACCCCTACAAGATGAGCGAAGAGCAGTGGACCGAAGTGCAGGGCAAGCTGCGCGAGCTGGTCGCCAATGCCGGCATCATCACCACCGACCAGTCCACCATCGCGCAGGGCCTCACCTCCGGCGATCTCGTCGCGGCGATCACCTGGTCGGACAGCTGGGCGACGCTGAAGAACGAAGGCGTCGATGTCGGCTTCATGAACCCGGCCGATACCGGCCGCTTCACCTATGTCTGCGGCTTCGTGCTGCACAAGGACGCCAAGAATATCGACAAGGCCTATACGCTGATGGACAGCGGCCTCGACGAGGCGGCCGCGCGCTATCTGGTGACCGAATACTCGAACGGCTCCGCCAACGCCGAGGCGATGGGCAAGCTGACGGACGAGGAACTCAACAATGCCGGCCTGCCGCGCGACGTTGAGACCTTCCTGTCGACCGGCACCTTCCAGGTCCGCCTGCCCAACAAGGATGCGATCATCAAGGCCTGGGCCGACATCCGCGCCGGCCTGTAAACGCCTCAACCACCGAAACGAAAAAGGCCCCGGAGCGATCCGGGGCCTTTCTCGTTCAGGGCGCCGCTGTGGGCATGGGAGCCGGCGTGGCGGTGGGGGCCGGCGGCGGCGCCTCGGGCCCTCCCTCCGGTTCCGCCTCCGGCGGAGGCGGCAGCGGCGCCCCATCGGGGCCAGCCTCAGGCGGAGGCATCGGCGGGCCATCAGGGCGATCGCCACGGCCGGGGCCGTCCTTGCCGTCTTTGCCACGACGCGGCGGCTTGCGGAGATCCTTGATCTTCTCGCGCACCAGCATGCGCTCGGCAGCGGTCAGGTTCTCGGCCATCTCCACCACGATGGCCCCGGTTTCGGTGGCGAGCGCGGCATCGGCATCGCGCGCGGCGATCACCGCCGCCTTCAGCGCCGGGACATCGAGCGGATCGGCATCCAGCGCCGCACGCATCGCGCCACGCGCCTCGCGCGCCGCCTTCCAGAGTTCACGCACCTTGTCGGCGTGGGCCTCGCGGATCTTCCTCACCTTCTCGGCGGTCTCGCCCGGCAGCACGCGCTCGATCTGAGCGGGCAGCCAGCCACCCATGGGGCCGCCTTCGACGTCTCTGCGGAACTGGTGAACCTTCCAGGCGCCAAATGCCAACACGGTGATCAGCACCACGTTGAGAAACAACGATGCATAAAGCGGCCAGCGGCGCGGCTTGTGCATCTGAACAGAGGAACTCTCACTCACAGCACGTCCTCCTCGGACAGCGCCTGTCCGCCGCTCAACGGCGTCAGCGTCGTTTGGTCGTCAACGGCCTGATCGCTGACCGCCACATCGTCGGTCAGGTCGAGGCCAAGCTGGTCGGCGGCCGCGCTCTGAAGTCCCACGCCGAGCGCCAGCGCCATGGCGAACCCGGCCGCGGGCTTCCAGAAGGCGGTGTTGGGAAACAGCTCGCGCCACAGCGTCGGGCGCGGCCGCCGGGCCAGCACCCGCGCCGTCAGTCCGGCGCTGGGCGCATCCACGGGCGCCAGGTCGAACAGCGCATCCAGCGCCTCGGCCTCGGCCACCATCGCGGCGGCGCGCGGGTCGCGGGCGGCGAGGCCCTGCGCGGCGAGGCGTTCGGCCTCGGGCCAGCGCAGCGGATCGCCGCCATACGCGGCCAGAATTTCGGCAAGACGTTCTGTCTTCATCTCCATCTCCCTCATGCCTGCGCCGTCCGCGATCCGGATGCCCCCGCACCCGACAGATGACGCAGCTTTTCCTTCAGCGCGCGGCGGCCGCGCGACAGCAGCGACTCGAGCGCCTCGACGCTGATCTCCAGCGCGGCGGCCGCCTCGATGTTTCCAAGCCCCTGGTAGTGGCAGAGCGTGATTGCCGCCCGCTGGCGTTCGGGCAGCGTCTGCAGGGCGGCATCGACCGCCTGCGAGAGCTGCACATTGCCCAGCGCCTGCTCCGGGTCAGGCCCCGGATCAGCCCGCTCGTCGGTCTCGTCGAGCGGCACGCCCTTCTTTTTCCGCAGGCGGTCATAGCAGGCGTTGATCGCGACCCGGTGCAGCCAAGTCTCGAACTTGGCGGCGCCGGGTTTCCAGCGCTTGGCCTGCGTCCACACTTTCAGAAATACGTCCTGGGCCACATCCTCTGCCTCGGCAGAGTCTCCCAGCATGCGGCGGGCAAGCGCCGTCATCCGCGGCAGATGCCGCGCGACCAGACGGGATGCCGCTTCTGCGTCGCCCTGCCCCGTCAAAGCGACGAGACCGGCGTCGGGATCCTCCACCATGCGTCCTACTATTTGTGCCTGACCGCGGTTTCCCTTGGCCGTCTTGCTCTCTTCAACGGAAAGCCGATGTCAATCCGTCGAAAAAGACGGGACGACAGGGTCGCAGAGAGCACAAATAGTGGCTGTGAGGACACAGGAAGGTGAACGAAGCCGGGCACAGCCGCCCGCCTCCGCCGGAAGGACCCGACGCCGGAACTCGTGGCGCAC
>JAKOQZ010000284.1 GCA_029778105.1 Pseudomonadota bacterium
ACTGGTGGCTGATCGCCCTCGCGGCCGTCATCATCATCGCGATCATCGTCATCGCCTCCGATGACGACGATGACGACACCAATCAGGATACGTAAGACCTGCCTAGCTTGAGTTGAGGGGCGCCTGCGGGCGCCCTTTTTCTTTTCTGCTGCCGCCGGCTGCAAGCGCGTCATCATTCGTCACTTGAGCTGCGGCGTATGTCCCCTCAAGGTCCGCGCGCATTCCAGCCGCTTCAAGACGGTGCCCCGTGCCTGCCCCCGTAAAAGTCGATTTCGCGCGCATCTGGCCCATTCAGGCTGGTGCGGCGACCTTGCTGCTGGCTGGCGCGCTGCATTTCACGCTGACCCCGGCCTATGCCCAGGCGGCGGGGTTCTCGCCTGCTCAGCTCGGCATGATCGGCTCGGCCTATTATGTCGGCTTCCTGATGGGTTCGCTGCTGAACCCGCTCGCCTTCCGTCAGCTGGGCCATCGCCGTCTCTTCGCGCTCTATGCCGTCTGCATCGCCATGGCGGTGGCGCTTCAGCCGCTTCTGCCGGGGCCGGTGCAGTGGTTCGTCCTGCGCGCTGCGGTGGGCTTTCTCGCCGCCGGCATGTTCGCGGCGCTGGAAAGCTGGCTCAACGCCGTCGCCACCAACGCCAATCGCGGGCGCACGCTCTCTGCCTATTCGATGTCCAATCAGCTGGCGCTGGCGGGCGGGCAGTTTCTGTTCACGCTCACCCCGGTCGAGGGCGGCGCGGGCTTCTTCATCAGCGCCGCGATCCTGCTGCTCACCATTGCGCCGTTCAGCGCCATGAAGGGCCATCCGCCCCCGGCGCCGGCCGAGCGGACCATCCGTCTCGCCACGCTGTCGCGCCGTTCGCCCGTCGCCTTCGCGGGCTTCGTCACCAACGGTCTGGCGACCGCGCCGTTCTGGGTTCTGGGGCCTGTATTCGCGCGCGACACCGGCTTCGATCAGGCCGCCGTCGCGCTCTTCATGTCGCTGCCGACGATCGGTTCGTTCTTCGCCCAGTGGCCGGCGGCGCGCCTCTCGGACGGTATGGATCGCCGTCTCGTCATCCTGCCTGTCGCGACGCTCGCCGCGCTCGCCGCGGCCGGCGTGGCGCTGACTTCGGGCCATGGACCGGGCTGGCCGATCTTCACCCTCGCGGTCGCCTTCGGCGGCACGGCGTTTCTCATCAACATGCTGGCGTCGGCGCACATGAACGACCGTGTGCCGCATGAAGAACTCACCGAAGCGGCGGGCGCCAGCTTTCTCGCCTATGGCGCGGCCTCGGTGATCGGGCCGCTGACCGCCTCGCTGGCGATGGGCTGGCTGGGGCCGGCGGGCCTGTTCTGGCACGCCGCCCTCATCCTTGGCGCTTTCGCGCTCTTCACGCTGACGCGGCTGGTGATCCGCGAGCCGGCGCGATCCGAGGCCTAGTCCTCGTCGCCCTCGATGGCGTCGTCGTGGCCGCCTTCGTTCACTTCGGCGTCGATCTCCTCGGCGTCGAGCAGCTCTTCGGTCTCGGCCAGCGTCTCCTTGGCGGGGCGCAGCGTGTTGCGGCGGGCGCCCTTGGCGGCGCGCGACTTGTCGCGGTTGGCCTTCTCGATCGCCTCGTCCAGCTCGATCTGGGTGCAAAGGCCCAGCGTCACCGGGTCCGACGACTTCAGGTTCGCGCTATTCCAGTGGCTGCGGTTGCGCACCTTGTCGATGGTCGCCTTGGTCGTGCCGACCAGACGGCCGATCACCGCGTCGGGCAGTTCGGGATGGTTGCGCACCAGCCAGAAGATCGCGTCGGGCTTCTCAAGCCGCTTCGACACCGGCGTATAGCGGGCGCCCTTGCGCGGCTTCTGCAGCGCCGTCACCAGCGCGTTGGTCTGCAGCTTCAGCTTGTGGGCGGGATCTTTCTCCGCCTTCTCGATCTCTTCGCGCGTCAGCTGCCCCATCAGCACGGGGTCCACCGGCTTCATGTGCTGGGCGGTTTCGTCGTCGGCGATCGACTGCACTTCCAGCGGGTGAAGCTGGGTGAAGTCCGA
>JAKOQZ010000285.1 GCA_029778105.1 Pseudomonadota bacterium
AATGACGGCTATCACGCCAGCCGACTGCATCACGGGCCGCTGCACGATTTCGTGCCGAGCGCGCTGGCGAGCTTTCCGCCTTCCAAACCCGAGGACGGCGGCTATCTGCGCTATAACGGCACGCTGCATCCCGACGCCAGCTTCAACGCCACGCAGCGCGCGCTGCTGCCCGTTTTCCCCGGGCTCTCCAGCGAAGAGCGCAACCGCATGATGTTCGTGAACATCCCGCCGACCCTGTCGCTGGTGATGATGAGCGACATGGTGATCTATCTGATCGTGCGCGCCACCGGGCCCGAGACGCACGAGATGGACACCGGCGTGCTGGTGGCGCCGGGCGCCAGCGCCGATCCGGCTTTCGAGCACCGCATGGCGATGAATATGGCCGCCGCCGGTCACATCATTTCGCAGGATATGCATGTGGACGAGCTGGTGCAGGTGGGGCTGCGCTCGCGCTTTGCGGTGCGCGGGCGCTATTCCTGGCAGGAAGAGGCGCAGGCCCAGCTCAATCGCTGGCTGGTGCACCGCTATACCAAGACCTGGGCCGCCCTGCGGGCCAAGCCGGAGCTGGCCGCATGAGCCGGATGCCCGTCGTTTTCTTCGGTCACGGCAGCCCGATGATCGCGCTGGAGACCAACGCCACGACCCGCACCTGGGCGGCGATCGCCGAGGCCATCGGCACGCCCAAAGCGATCCTGTGCGTCTCCGCCCACTGGTTCACGCGCGGCACGGGCGTGACGGCGATGGCGCAGCCTCGCACGATCCACGATTTCGGGGCGTTTCCGCAGGCGTTGTTCGACGTGCAGTATCCCGCGCCCGGCTCGCCGGAGCTCGCGGGGCGGGTGCGCGATCTGCTGGCGCCCGATCCGGTTCATCTGGACCAGTCGCAATGGGGGCTCGACCACGGCACATGGTCGGTGCTGGTGAAGGCGTTTCCGAAGGCGAACGTGCCGGTGGTGCAGCTGAGCATCGACGGCACCAAGCCGCCGGCCTGGCACTATGCGATGGGCGAGCGGCTGAGGCCGTTGCGCGACGAGGGCATTCTCATCATCGGCACGGGGAATATCGTCCATAACCTGCCGCGCATGGACTGGTCGGACAGGATGTGCGCGCCGTTCCCGTGGGCGAAAAGGTTCAACGACCATATCCGCAGCGCCATCGCCGAGGACCGGCCCGAGGAGGTGGTGAACTATGCCGCGCAGGGTCAGGACGCGGCGCTGTCTGTGCCGACGCCCGACCATTACTGGCCGCTGCTCTATGTCCTGGGCGCGCGCCAGAGCGGCGAGCCGGTGCGGTTCGGCCCCGACCATATCGAGCACGGCTCGCTCAGCATGCTGAGTGTCGTGATCGGCGACACCGCCACCCCTATCCGCGCCGCAGCCTGAAGGATCATCGATGCCGTTTCTGTGCGAACCTGCGGGCCTGCGCCCGGACACCAAGCCCAAGGCGCTGCATCACCTGGCCGCCACGCCGCAGACCGTGCACTGGGGCTATTTCTCGCCCGATCGCGCACCGTCGCTCGTGGTGGAAAGCGGCGACCTGATCCAGGCGCAGGCGGTGACGCATCATGCCGGCGATGCGCCGGAGCTGATGATGGACGAGGCGGTGCGCCGCATCTATCGCGAGGTGCCGGAGGCCGACCGCAATCCCGGCGTCCACATCATGACCGGGCCGATCTATGTGAAGGACGCCAAGCCCGGCGACATGCTGGAGGTGCGCTATCTGCGGATGACGCCGCGCTTCCGCTATGGCTCGAACCTCGCCGCCAACTGGGGCTATCTCTACAAGGAGTTCGGCGAGAAGGAGCGGGTGACGATCTACGAGCTCGACACCAACGCCGAGACCGCGCAGGCGCTCTATGCCTATGATTTTCCGGGCAAGTATCTGGTGCCCGGGACGATCACCAACTGTCCCGAATGCGACCGGCAGAGCGCCCTGAAAGGCATCCGCGTGCCCGCGCGGCCGCATCTGGGCACGGCCGGCGTCGCCCCCGACATCGCGGGCCGGACCAGCACCATTCCGCCGGGCAAGCATGGCGGCAATATCGACAACTGGCGCATCGGCGCGGGCGCGACGATGTATTATCCGGTGCTGGTGGACGGCGCGCTGTTCTCGATCGGCGATCCGCATGTCAGCCAGGGCGACGGCGAAATCTCGGGCACGGCGATCGAGGCGTCTCTGGACGTGCTGTTCCAGATCGTGCTGCGCAAGGATTTCAGCTTCCCCTCGCCCCTGCTGGAGACGCAGGATATGTGGATCGTCCATGGGTTCGATGAGGATCTGAACGTCGCGATGCGCAACGCCTCGCTCGACATGCTGGGGCTTCTGACCGAGCACCAGAGGCTGAGCCGGAACGACGCCTACTCGCTGATGAGCGTGGCGGCGGACTTTGCGGTGACGCAGGTCGTCGACGGGCGGCAGGGATGCCATGTGCGCATCGCCCGGAACATCTTCCCCGTGCTGGACGGTTCGTGAAGGCCTGGCGGTTCAGCACCGACGAATTTCCGCAGGCAGAACGCCAGTCCGCCTGGCGCGAGGCCATGGGGCGGCTGGGCCTGCCCATCGGCGACATTCCCGATCGCGGCGCGCCGTTTAGCGGCCGCGTCTCGTTCGCCGCCTCGCCCATGGGCATCGAGTTCGCGCTGGTGGAATCGGGGCCGCAGGCGATCCAGGGCCGCTATCCCAAACAGGACGCCGCCGTCTGGCTGACGGTCCTGATCGACGGCGCGGCGACGCTCGAGAGCGATGCGCTGCGCGTCGCCATGACGCCGGGGACAATGATCTACGGCCCGACCGGCGCGCCGGCGACGCTGCGCTTCACCGAGACGTTCCGGGCGCTCTGCGTGAAGGCGCCTCATGTTGCGCTGAACCCGCGCCTGCTTTCGCCGATGGCGTTCCGTCTGGGCGCCATGACCGGCGCTTTGCCTGCCGAACGCATCCTGTTCAAGCTGCTTCGGGCCGCCGCAGACGACATCGACACGATGACGACGGAATTGCTGCGTCCGGTCGAGCTGGCGGTGACGGAGTTCCTGATCGCCTGTTTCGCGGCCGAGAACGGGCCGATCGCCATCGGGCGTCTTGGCGGCGTGCG
Source organism: Pseudomonadota bacterium (assembly GCA_029778105.1). Classification (GTDB taxonomy): domain Bacteria; phylum Pseudomonadota; class Alphaproteobacteria; order Micropepsales; family Micropepsaceae; genus JADZAI01. Next base: position 3,089 of record JAKOQZ010000285.1, read on the forward strand.
CGCGATGCATCTTCATCGTCTGTGCCAGACGATCGAGACCTTGCTGAACGACCCGGCGCTTACGCCCGAGCGCGTCGCCGCCGAGCAGGGCGTCTCGCCGCGCTATATGCAGAAGCTGTTTTCGGCGGCGGGCGAAACGTTCAGTCAGTATGTGAAGTCGCGGCGGCTGGAGCGGTGTCGCGCCGAACTCGCCAGTCCGGCGCACGCCAATGCTTCGATCTCGGATATCTGCTTCCGCTGGGGCTTCAACGGATCGGCCCATTTCAGCCGCGCCTTTCGAGAGGCTTATGGGGTGTCGCCGCGCGATTATCGCCGCGCGTCGGTGTCACAGGCCTAGCGACGGCGCCTGGCGAACGCGCCGCCAAGCCCGGGGCAGCATTCAGTGAGCATTCGATGCGGGATCGGAGTGGCGATGCGCGTGCGGCCGGCCCAAATGACCGCGCGCCGCACGCATGGCGCGTGTACACGCTTGGATCGAGGTCGGCATGAAACGCACGGCGCGCGCGGCCATGACCGGCGTCGCCGCGATCGCATTCGGCGCGGCCGGGACGGCGGTCGCTTTCGACCCGGACCTTTCGCTTTCGCTGTTCGACGGCCGGTTCACGGCCCGGCTCATCGGACGCTTCAATCTTGACGCCGCCGCCTACGATCAAGCTCCGGCGCGGCCGCTATTGATTGACGACCGCCGCGGTTCGGTCGGTGTGTCCAGCCCCGAGACGTTGTCGGCGCGCGATCTAGCCGGCGGCTTCAATGTGCGGCGCGCCCATCTCGGCGTCGAGGGGCGGCTGCCGGGCGATCTGCGTTATCGCGTTTCGTTCGACCTGAGCGGCAGCGGCGGCGATGGTCCTTCGCGGCTGCGCGAGGCGTGGCTCAGTTATGACGGCTTCGGCCCGACACTGCAGGTCGGGGCTTTCGCGCCGCCCGCGAATCTCGACGACGCCACCGGCTCGGACGATTCGATGTTCCTCGAACGCGCATCGCCCGCAGAGCTGTCGCGTTCGCTGGCCGGGGGGACCGGCCGCTACGCCGCCGGCATAAAGGCCAATGGCGACACGTGGTTCGCCGCCCTGCACGTCACCGGCGGGACATTGCGCGACGGCAGCGATGTCGACAGCCAGACGGGCCTGGTCGGACGCGCCGCGTGGCTGGCGGCATCGGGCGAGGGTTTCCACATCCATCTCGGCGCGAACGTCTCGTACGTCACCAATGTGGCCGACGCGGGCGCGACGCAATCGGTGCGCTATCCCATTCGTCTGCGTGACAGGCCCGAACTCCGCGTCGATCCCACGCGTCTTATCGATACGGGAAAGATCGATGCCGCCGGTGCTTTCGCGGCTGGTGTCGAGTTCGCGGCGAACTGGAACAGCGTGACCTTCCAGGCCGAGCATTTCTGGTACGGACTCGATCGCCGCGATCCCCTGCTCGCAGATCCCCGGTTTACGGCCTGGTACGCCGAAGCGGGCTGGCTGGTGACGGGAGGGTCGCGGCGGTACGCCATGGCCCGCGCCGCGTTCGGAGCCCCGCTGTCTGCGGATGGCGCCAAAGACCGGGAGGCGCCGGATGCGATCGAGCTGGCCGTGCGCTTCAGCCACACCGATCTCGATTACCGCGCGGGGCAGGCCGGTGCGCCGGGAGATGCCGACAGCGTTCGCGGCGGCCGGCAGAACATCTGGACTTTCGGCGCCACATGGTACGTCGAGCCGGGCGCCCGGCTTCTTCTGAATTATCAGATCGTCGATGTGGCGCGGCTCAACCCGGGCTGGGCCGGCGACCCGGAGCCGTTCGGTCCTTCACCGGAAACGCCGCCGACGGGCGCCGGGATCGGGCAGAGCTATCAGGTGCTTTCGATGCGCGCGCAGGTCTCCTTCTAGACCCGGCCGGGCGATCTGCGCAGCCGTCGCTGCGATGCAATTTCGCATCTCTTGAGCAGGGTGTGCGCGATCTGCGTAGCCCTCCGATCCGCTCCGGCGCGATATGCGGCCACGATCTTCCGGCCGCGCCTACGGCGTCGCGCCCCAACCTGCGGAGCGTTCGACGGTGCGGCTGAGAATGGGCTTTGGAGCACTTGCGCTCATGCTTTCCGTGTTGGGCGCGCAGCCGGCCGCAAGCCGCGAGCCGGACACGTATGAAGGCCTGCTGAAGGTCGACTCCTCCAGTTTCGACGCCGCTTACCTGCTCCCCGGCACCGACTTCGCCGCATACCGGCGTGTCATGCTCGATCAGCCCGAGGTTGCGTTCCACCGGAGCTGGCTGCGCGAATACAACGACTCCGTCTCGCTCGGCGATCGGATCAGCGACGAGGAAGCGCTCGAGATCCTGTCGGAGATGCAGACAGGCGTTCAGGAGACTTTCCGCAAGGCCTATGCGGACGCCGGCTATGAAGTCGTGACCACGCCCGGCCCGGACGTGATGCGTCTGCGGACGCAGGTGGTCAACATCTGGGTGGTTGCGCCCGACAGCATGTCCGCAGGTTCAAATCGCACCTATGCCAGGGAGGCCGGGCAGGCCACGCTGGTGGTCGAAGTGCGCGACTCCATGAGCGGCGCGCTTCTCGCCCGCGGCCTCGACAAGCGCACGGTGGGCGACACCGGCCACCTGACGCGCCGCTCGCGCGTCAGCAACCGTAGCGACTTTCAGCAGGTCTTCGCCCGGTGGGCGAAGGCGAGCGTCGTGGCGCTGGGCGTCCTGCGCGCCATGAAGCCGATCGACGACGAAGGCCAGTCCCGATAGTCCGCTCGCCCGCTCCGGCGCGGGCCGAACGAAATTCCAACGCGGCGATACGTTTGCGCCCACTCAAGGAAACTCTGCGCGATGACCGATCACAGCCTGCCTGACACGGCCGACACCGAGGCCGAGAGCCAGCCGACCCGCCGCTCCGTTCTCGCCGGCGCCGGCGCCCTTGCTGCGGCGCGGCTCGCCGCCGCCGTCGGTGCGGGCGTGCTTGGCGCGGGGCGCGGCATGGCCGCCACCCAGCGGCCGAACATCCTGTTCATCCTCGCCGACGATCTGGGCTGGGGCGATGTCGGCTATCATGGCTCGGACATCCGCACGCCGAATATCGACAAGCTCGCCGAAACGGGCGCCAAGCTGGAGGAGTTCTACGTCCAGCCGATGTGCACGCCGACGCGCGCGGCGTTCATGTCGGGCCGTTATCCGTTCCGCTATGGCCTGCAGACGGGCGTCATTCCGTCGGGCGGCACCTACGGCCTGCCGACGGACGAATTCATCCTGCCGCAGATCCTGAAGGACGCCGGCTACTCGACCAGCATCGTCGGCAAGTGGCACCTCGGCCATGCCGACAAGAAATTCTGGCCGCGTCAGCGCGGTTTTGACTACCAGTACGGCCCGCTGATCGGCGAGATCGACCATTTCAAGCATAGCTCGCACGGAGTGGTGGACTGGTTCCGGAACAACGAGCTGGTCGAGGAAGAGGGCTACGACACCGAGCTGTTCGCGAAGGACGCGATCCGCATCATCAACGAGCAGGATGGGAAGGCGCCGTTCTTCCTCTATCTGGCTTTCACCGCGCCGCATTCGCCCTATCAGGCGCCGCAGAGCTATCTCGACACCTACGCGAACATCTCCGATCCGGGCCGCCGCGCCTATGCCTCGCAGATCACGGCCATGGACGATCAGATCGGCAATGTGCTGGCCGCGCTGGAGGCCAAGGGCCTGCGCGAGAACACGTTGATCTTCTTCGTCAGCGACAATGGCGGCACGCGCTCCAAGATGTTCGCGGGTGAAGCGGCCGTCGCCGGCGACCTGCCGCCCAGCAACGGCAAATACCGCGAAGGCAAGGGCACGACCTATGAAGGCGGCACGCGCGTTGTGGCGCTCGCCAACTGGCCGGGCCATGTCAAGGCCGGCACGGTGAACGAGATGATGCATGTCGTGGACATGCTGCCGACCTTCACCGCGCTGGCGGGCGGATCGACCGACAAGACCAAGCCGCTCGACGGCAAGGATGTGTGGAAGACCGTGAGCCAGGGCGCCGCATCGCCGCGCGACGAAATCGTCTACAATATCGAGCCGACCGGCGGCGCCGTGCGGCAGGGCAAGCTCAAGCTGGTCTGGGCCGCCATGCTGCCCCAGCGGGTCGAGCTGTTCGATATCGACAAGGACCCCTATGAGTCGAAGAACCTCGCGGAGCAGAATCCCAAAGCCGTCGCCAAGCTGAAGGCGCGGGTCGAGGCGCTGGCCGCGGAGTCGCAGCCGCCGAAATTCCTCATGGAATCGCTGCGCCTCGCGCTGTCGATCCCGCCGGTGCTGCCCGGTGCGACCGGCGGACATATCGAAGGATCGGACGAGGATTGATCGTCTCGACCCTCCCGGCACCGTTCTTCGCCAGTGTTTTCAGGAAAAAGGCGGCCCGAAGGGCCGCCTTTTCCGCTGCCACCGAATGCTCAGAAAATGCATCGGATGTCCCGCCAGTGCCGGATAATTCGGCGTTTTATCGCCGGAATTGATCGGCGCGCTTGCAGCGGCTCCATTCGTCGGGGAAAAGTTCCCTCGCCCCGGGGGGAGGCAGATGTTTCGCGAAGTTCTTCATGGCCCGTCACAACTGGGCCGCTTTGTCGCAACGACCGACGGAGAGTTCGAACAGGCGTGCCGGCCGTTGGGCCGGCTGCATGCCCTGTTCCGCGACGAAACGCAGCGCGTTCACTGCATCGGCAAATCTGCGGCCATCCAGGACATCTCATACAGCGCCATGCATGTCGATCAGCCGCATGTCGTCGATATCGATGCGCTGGATAACTATACGCTCTCGTTCCAGATCGCCGGCGCGGCATCGAGGCAGATCGGCAAGGATCATGGCGAAATCTCGCGAAACATGGCGGGCCTGGGCCTGCCCGGAGATCACGCGATCATCGAACGCAGCGCCGGCGTCGAGATGTTCACGCTGCGGGTGAAGCCGGCGGCGTTGATGGAAAAGGCCTCCAGCATCATCGGAGAGAAAGCGCCGCAGCGGATCAATTTCCGCCGCCAGGCCAGTCTGGAACGTCCCGAGATGGCCTCGATGGCCCGCACGATGAAGTTCCTGATCATGGAGCACGAGGCGCTCAACAGCGGCGGGCGCTCCATCGTGCTCACGGAGCTGGAGCAGGCGGTCATGGTGCTCATGCTCTTCGCCAATCGTCACGATTTCGAGCGGGCGTTGGAGCGCGGGCAGCCCAATGTCGCGCCGTGGCAGGTGCACCGCGCCGAGGAATACATCAAGGCGAACTGGGATCAGCCGGTGACGATCGAGGTTCTCGCGAAAGTCACGGGAGCCAGCGCGCGCAGTCTCTTCCAGACATTCCGAGACTCGCGGGGATATTCGCCGATCGCCTTCGCCAAGAAGATGCGTCTGATGCGGGCGCGCGAGCAGCTTCAGTCCGGCAGCGACTCGCTGATGGTCACCGATGTGGCGCTGGCGTGCGGCTTCGGCAATCTGGGGCACTTCGCCAAAGATTACGCCGCGGCGTTCGGCGAGAAGCCATCGGTGACGCTGGCCAACGCCAAAGCGCGGTTGTCCGCCACCCGCCACCGCTGAGGCGAGGCGGCAAAAGCGCAGGCGCTGCTCAGAACGCGCGCCAAACTGTCTGCACGACGGTCGGCAAAGACTTGCGCGGTTGAGAATGCGCAGGCCTGCCCGGATAGTCCGGGCGGACAGTGAAAGCGGCTTCCCGATATGCGAACCCACGCATCAGATGTGCGGCAGGCGACCGATGGCATGGCGTCGATACCGGGCGGCACGTTCCGCATGGGATCGGACGCGCATTATCCCGAAGAGCGGCCGGCGCATAACGTCATCGTCTCGGCGTTCGAGATCGACCTGACGCCGGTGACCAACGCCATGTTCGCGCGCTTCGTCGCCGCCACCGGCTATGTCACCGTCGCGGAGCGCGCGCCCCGCGCAGAGGATTATCCCGACGCGCTGCCCGATCTGCTCACCGCCGGCTCTCTCGTCTTTTCGCCGCCTGCCCGTCTCGTCGACCCGGACGACTGGACGCAGTGGTGGCGTTATGAGCCTGGCGCGAGCTGGCGCGCGCCGTCCGGTCCCGGCAGCACCATCGAAGGCATTCAGGATCATCCGGTCGTGCACGTCGCGCATGACGACGCGGCCGCCTTTGCTGCCTGGGCTGGAAAGGACCTGCCGACCGAGGCCGAATGGGAGTTCGCGGCGCGCGGTGGGCTGGACGGCGCGGCGTTCGCGTGGGGCGACGAGCTGACGCCCGGCGGCCGCCACATGGCCAATACCTGGCAAGGCGATTTTCCCTGCGGCAATAGCGCCGAAGACGGCTATGCGGGGACCTCGCCCGTCCGCACCTATCCGCCGAACGGCTATGGCCTTTTCGACATGATCGGGAATGTCTGGGAGTGGACGTCCGACTACTGGACCTCGCGTCATCCACCCGATGCCGCCAAGGCGTGCTGCGTGCCCGCCGACCCGCGCGGGGGAACGCGCGACGGCAGCTTCGACGCCGAATGGCCCGGCCTCCCGATCCCGCGCATGGTGCTGAAGGGCGGATCGCATCTGTGCGCCCCGTCCTATTGTCGCCGTTACCGGCCGGCCGCCCGCCATCCCGAAACGGTGGACTCCTCCACCAGCCACATCGGATTTCGCTGCGTGAGACGCCGCAGCGCGCAGAGCTGACGGAGCGCCGCCATGGAGCAAGTCACGGGCCGGCTGTCATCGGCCGAGATCTCGACCGAACTCGCCTCGCACAGAACGGGCCTGTCGCTGCAGCGTACGCGCATGAGCGCGGATCGCACGCTGATGTCGATCATCCGCACGGCGCTGTCGCTGATCAGCTTCGGCTTCACGATCTACCAGTTTCTCGGAAAGCTGGCGCCCTCGAGCGGTGGCGATATGGCGCTTCCGGCCCGCAGGTTCGGCATCGCCCTGGTCGTTCTGGGGATTGTCATGCTGGCCGGCGGCATCGCGGCGCATCTGAGTTTCATGCTCGCGCTCCGCAGGGAGCGCGGCGCGCTGGTCGATGCCGGCCTGCTCGGACGGGACGGCGCTTTCCCGCTCAGCCTCACCCTGGTGACATCGGTTCTGCTTCTGGCTCTGGGCTTTGTCGCGATGCTCAACATGGCGTTCGGCGTCGGGCCGCTGCAGTGACGTACGGCTGCCGCCCTGCGGAGCCTTGTGCGCGATGAGGCGGCGGCCCGGCTATGGCGGCCCGGAGCCTGAGGCGGGCGAGGGGGACGATCTCAAGATGATGAGGTCGGCGATGGAATTTCTCATCGGCGAAATCCAGCGGCTCGAGGGGCGGGTGCGCGACGTGCTTCTCGGGCTTCTTCGCGAGTCCCCGTTGCGCGCGATGCTCTATCCGGATGCGGCCGCGTTTGACGGCGAGATGCGGCGGCCGCGTCCCCGCATCGTCTCGCGCCGTGTGCGGAAGGTGGAGCAGTACATCGAGGCCCACTGGGCGGAGGCCATCTCCATCAGGAAGCTCTGCGCCGCCACCGGCGTGCCGCCGCGCACGCTGTTTCAGCTTTTCCGGGCAGAGCGCGGCTATACGCCGATGTGGTTCCAGAAGCGGACGCGCCTGCGGCACGCCCGGCAGGCTTTGAGCACCCCGGCCGGGGAAACCTCGGTTCGCCAGGTGGCGCGCGCCTGCGGCTTCACGAATCTCGGCCACTTGGCGCGCGATTATTACCTCGCTTTCGGCGAACGGCCGCTGACCACGCTGGCGAACGCCAAGGGCTCGGCGGATTAGTCCGCGCATTCCGCACGGTTCGGCCAGCGGTCGCGCTCCCTGAGTAGAGCGGGCGCCCCGCGCCGGCCTAGCGTCCCGCCCGGATCACTTGTCCTCAGCGGGAGACGCATCGTGAGTATGCTCCGGAAACTGGCTATGGCGGCGGGCGTCGCCGCCGGGCTCATCTATGGCGGAACGACAGGCGCGGCGGCCGGCGAGGACAATGCCGAAGCGGCTCAGCTCGTCAAAGCGATGACCGACTACCTCCAGACCCTGGAAGCGTTCTCGGTGAAGGTCGACGTCGGCACCGATGTCGTGCTCAAGACGGGCCAGAAGCACAAGCTGAACAGCAGCGGCGAGGTTCTCGTGCGCCGCCCCGGCGCCTTGCGCGTCACGCGCAAGGGCGAGCTGGCGGACGCCGAATTCAATTTCGACGGCAAGACGCTGTCGATCCTCTCGCGCAGCGACAACGTCTATTTCCAGGCCGATGCGCCCGGCACGATCGACGACCTCGTCGACGCGCTGCAGAATCTCTACGGGATAGATCTGCCGGCCGCCGACCTCTTCGGCACGCGGGCCTACGAGCAGCTGATGACGGGGGCCTGGTCGGTCACCTATTACGGCCAGGCATCGATCGACGGCGTCGCCTGCGATCATATCGGCGTGCGCGCCGACAGCGTCGACTGGCAGATCTGGATCCGTGCCGGCGACAAGCCGTTGCCCTGCCAGTACGTCGTCACGTCCAAATGGATGAGCGGCGCGCCGGAGCATCAGGTGCGGTTCTATGGCTGGAACGAAGCACCCGAAATCGCCGCAGACAGCTTTGTCTTCACGCCGCCGGCCGACGCCAAAAAGGCCGAGACGGCCCCCGCCGACGAAATTACCCGCCTGACGAACGGAGAGTGAGCATGACCTTTTTCCGCATCGCCGTCGCCGCCCTGTGCATCTCGGCCTGCGGCCTGGCGTTCTCCGGCGCCGCGCCGACCTCGCCTGGTGTCCTCAGCCTCATCGTGCCGGCGCAGGCCTATGCGATCGTCGGGCGCCCCCTGACGCCGGTCAGCGTCGCCGGGGTTGCCCGCCGCACGACGCGGCGGGTGATCCGTCGCACGAGCTATTATGTCGCGACGCTGCCGGCCTATTGCACCGTCGCCATCATCGACGGCACAGAGATCTATTCCTGCAGCGGCACGTACTACCAGTACTATGGCGGCCGTTACGTCCTGGTCCATATCGACTGACGCGGAGCCGGATCGTGCGAGAGTTCATAAAGACGACGCTGATCGGCGGCGCGGTTTTTCTCATACCGCTCGTCCTTGTGCTGTTCGTGCTGGGGTATGCGATCTCGCTGGCGCGCGATGCGCTGCAGCCGCTGCTGCCCCTGCTTGAGCTGGTTCAGATCGGCCCGTTCGGCGGGGTCGGGCTGCTGACCGTTCTGGCGGTGGTTGTGGTTCTGCTGGTGTCGTTCGCGGCGGGCGTCTTCGCCAGGACGCGCTCGGGCATGCGTCTGACGGGTTACGTGGAGAACTCCGCCCTCGGCCGCCTCCCGCAGTATCGCATGATCCGGACGATGATGGGCACGCTGTCGCCGGGCGAGCCGTCCGATGATACGCGTGCCGCGCTTCTGGCGGTCGAGGCGGGTTGGCAGCTCTGCTATGTCGTCGAAACGCTGGAGAACGGTTGGCTCGCCGTGTTCGTGCCGGCGGCGCCCAGCCCCATGACAGGCAGCGTGATGTATTATCCGCCCGATCGCGTGCGGCAGCTGAAGATATCGGTCGTCCAGGCCGCCGGCATTCTCAGGAGCCTTGGAGCCGGCTCCGCCGCGCTATTGTCTGGGGCCGACGCCGCCGCGCTGTCGTCGCCTCTCCCCCAGGGCTGAGGCGCGGCCGTCAGAACGTCACCGCGAACCCGACGGAGACGCCGGAGACATTGTCGCCCCGCACATAGCGCAGCATGACGCGCGCGCGGTCGACGACTTCGGTGCGGCTGAGATCGAGCTCGACGCCCGCGCCGACCGACACGAGCCTGTCGAAGCCCAGCGCGCCGCGCTGATCGCCCAGGAATTCAGAATAGGTCAGCTCGGCGACGTGACGCACGGGATTGCCGAAGGCTGTCCAGTCGGACAAAGGCGCACGCCAGCGGGCCCAGAAATTGAGGCTGCCGACATCCGCGTCGCCCTGTAGTTCCGCGATGCTGTCAAAGGTGGCGAGGCGCATGAAGCTGTAGCGCAGCTCGACGTCGAACTCGTCCGTCGGGGTATCGTAGTCGTAATCGAGCACCAGCGATCCACCATAGCCCCAGGCCTTGAGATCGCCGTTGCGGGCGAAATCCAGTTCCTGGTCGAGATGATCGCCGATCACGAAGCTCGCCGCCGAAATGTCGGAGGCGAGATAGCCGATCGTCGCATTGACGATCGGGCGAAGCGTGAAAGTGTCCGAGAGTTTGATGTCCCAGCCAACGCCAGCGGTCAGCGCGGCGCTGTTCCATTTCAGCCTTACGTCCCGCGTATCGGTTCCGTCGCTGGCGACGAATTTCGGGTCGAAGCGGGAGTAGGCCAGCATGCCTTCAAGATAGAGCGGGAACCCGTCGCTCCACGTGAAGCCGGCGCCGAGCTGCGACAGCAGGAGGGTCGGGTTGCCGCTCGATGGGTTCTGGATCGACAGCGAGGTGGTCGTGACGTCAGGGATGACCTGAAAGCCCATGACGGCCAGAATCGCATCGACGCGCTCCTTCAGGTTCGCGCCGACCAGGGAGAAATCCGGTGCGGCGGTCGCCGTCGCGGTGAGGCAGGCTGCGGCGAGGGCGCCGCCGATCCGGGGATGCATCGGCTCACCAGCGGAAGGTCAGGCCCAGCAGGGGGCCGTGAAGGGTCGTGTTGAAGTCGAACTCCTTGAGGCCCGATCCGGTGCTGTAGTCGATATCGAGCAAACGGTAGCCCAAGGCCAGCGACAGAACGCTGTCGCCCCATGTGAAGTCATGGGCATAAGCCGCCATTAGCTGCCAGCTGAACTCGCTGCCCACCCCGAAACCGCCGATGTCGCCGCGCAGCTGCAGCCGGTCTCCCCCGGCGAAATCGTGGCGCAGGCGCAGCCCGACGATCGGATCGACCCAATCGACATCGCCCGACCGCGCGACGGCGAACGATCCTTCCTGAGACAGGCCGAACGGCGGCAGATTGACCGCGCCGGTGATTTCATAGGTGAGGTCGACCGAGGTGTGGAAATAGCGAACGCCCGCCAGGACATCCAGGCCGGTTTTCCCGCCATTGGCCGTCTCCCACGACTTCACCTCGTAGAGGCCGCCAAGTTCGGCGACCCTCAGCGCCAGATCGGCGCCCGACTTCGTGCCTGTCGAGATGTCGACGCCGGGGATCGGCGATCCTTCGCGGACGCTGCCGCCGGTGAAGCCGATATTCGCGTAGACGAGGTCGAAATAGACGCCCCACGGCTTTTTCCGCGCCTCGGTGTAGCCCATCAGGGCGACGAGCGAATCCATTTCGGACGCCGTATCCGAGAAGTCGGCATCGACCTCGACCTCGTTCCCGTTGACGGCGAGCGAGCCCTTGATGCTGGTCAGCCAGCCATAGAGCGTCGTGCGTACGGTCCATTGATCGTCGGCCGTCGCGCTGCCGGCGAGAAGCGAGCCGCCGAGGCAGATTGCGGCGCAGCACGTGGCGAATTTCATCTGGATCCCCTGAAGAAGGCGGGGCGATAGCCCGCAACTCGCGGGGACCATAAGTGCGGTCCGGTTGCGGGCCACTCGGATGCCGCAACGGATGCTCAGCCAGTGAACGTTTCTGAGACTGCCCCCGGCGGTGCTGTCTGTCTAACGCTAACCCTGCTCTGCGACCTGACGGCTGGTCACCGAGTGGGGGCGGGGCGATGAAAGCGGTCTCGCTCAAACGGCATGGGTTTCCACCGGACGGGTGCTGTCAGGCAAAAGCTAACCTTGCTCCGTCCGGGCCATTTCGCAGGCCCGTTTGGGGGCGAAACTGGCGAAAGGTCTTAGCTTCAAGCAGCATCGGTTCCCGCCTGCGGTCATCCGCTACACCCTCTGGCTCCACTTCCGTTTCACCCTTAGGTCCCGGGATGTCGAGGACTGCTCGCGCAGCGCGGGATCGAGGTCAGCTGCGAGACAATCCGTTGTTGGGCGATCAAGTTCGGCCGCCAAATGGCGGCAAACCTCAACGCTCGCCGTATGGCGCCTTCGCCCAGGTGGCTCCCCGAAAAGAGCAGCCTGCTCTCGGCAAGACTGCGTGGCGGTGCTGTCAGGCAAAAGCTAACCTTGCTCCCGCAGCGCCATTCGCCGCACCAGTCGTGGGGCAGGGCAAATGCGCCGAGTTTCTTTCAAACGGCACCGTTTCCCACCAGCGGTCATCCGCTACGCAGTGTGGCTCTACTTCCGGTTCATGCTGAGCTTCCGCGATGTGGAAGAGCTGCTTGCGCAGCGCGGCATTGAAGTCAGCCGCGAAACGATCAGGTGCTGGACGATCAAGTTCGGGCTTCCTCGCCACTCACGCCGCTGTTTGCAACACCTTCAACACCCAACCGCATCTCTCCAAGCGCTGGCACATGCGCCAATGCGAGCGCGTGCCTTAGCGTCTTGAAAAGCGGCGACACTTGCGCCCTGACGAACCAGAAGCTGGGAAATTGCGACCGGTTCGAGTTAACCCGACAGCTCTTTCGGCGCCGAGGGCGAAAGCAGCAAGGGTTCAAGTCTCGAAGATGCGCCCAGCGCTTTCTCACTACGCACGCCGCGATCTACAACAACTTCACCCTCCAACACCACCTCAATAGCCGGCGCCAAATGCGCGAACTGCGGACCTGCGCCGCGCGTAGTTGGAAGATCGCAACTTTCGCGTTGTGAGGGCTGACGTCGGGGATGTGACTGTACCCCTAGAGTTAACTTGCCAGTTCCGGAAAGTGCGTACCGCTCCACTCAACCTGAAAGCATTTTACCGAACGATTCCGCCGTCCAAAAGCTGACGCAAGGCCGATCGCCTGGAAACGATATCTGCCAGCGTGTAGCCGTCGAGCACTTTCAGGAAGGCGGCGAGCGCCGCGCCCAGCGCGCCAGTCAGGCCGCAGGCCGGCGCGATGACGCAGCTCGCGCAATCCGCCAGCGCGAAGCCTTCTTCGGTATGGCGCACCACCTCGCCCAGATTGATCTCCGTCGCGGGGCGCGCCAGGCGCAGTCCGCCCATGCGCCCCCGGACGGCGGCGACATAGCCGGCGCGGCCGAGATCGTTGGCAACTTTCGTCATGTGATTGCGCGAGGCGCCGAAGGCGTCGGAGATCTCCGTGACCGAACACAGCCGCTCTTCGTGCGTGGCCAGGTGGATCAGGATTCGCAACGCATAGTCGGTGTAGAGGGTCAGACGCATGGCGCTTGGCTGTCGGGCAGGCCCGGCTGCGCCGGGTGAATGCTGCATTCTTGTTGCATGATTTGCCGCGCTTATATATGTATATGATATACATCGTTAGGTCGCGGCATGATCGCACAGGGTCAACTCGACGAGGACGGGCTTTCGCGCCTTGTGGCCGTGTTCTACGAGCGCGTCCGGCGTGACGTGGAACTCGGCCCGATTTTCAACGACGCCATCGCGGACTGGCCGGCGCATCTCTCGAAGCTGACCGACTTCTGGCATTCGGTCATGCTCACCAGCGGCCGCTTCAAGGGCAACCCGATGATGAAGCATCTCATCCATCGGGCCCGTATCCGGCCTGACCATTTCGACCGCTGGCTGGCGCTGTGGGACACCGTCACGCTGGAGATCATGGCGCCCGAACACGCGGCCGCGCTGCAGGAGAAGGCGCAGCGCATCGGCGAAAGCCTGAAGCTGGCGCTCTATTACCGGCCCGGCAACGCCGCGCGGGGTGCGGCATGAGCGTGACGCCCTATAGTTCGTCGCCCGTCTTCGACGAGACGACCCTGCCCGCCGCGCTGCAGTCCGAGCACACGACCAAAGAGGGCGTATGGGCAGTGATCCGCATCCTTGAAGGGTCGGTCCGCTATACCGAGATCGACCCGCCATCCCAGAGCGTGCTGACACCGGCGCAGCCCGGCCTCATCCACCCGCAGCGCCGGCATTTCGTCACGCCGCAGGGCCCGGTGCGCCTGCAGGTCGATTTCTATCGCGCGCGGCCGGACGTGTGAGCGGACGGGGCGCGCGCCATGGACGATTTCAGCCTCGCGCGCGTGGTGCACGTTGTCTCCGTCGTGATGTGGATCGGCGGCGTCGCCTTCGTCACCACGACGGCCATGCCGGCGATCCGCGCCGCCGAGCCGCCCGAACGGCGGCTGGCGGCGTTTCATCGCTTCGAGCGGCGCTTCGTCTGGCAGGCGCGGATCTGGGTCCTGCTGGCGGGCGCGAGCGGCGTCTGGATGACCCAGAGCGGCGGCCTGTGGGATCGCTTCAGCGACCCCGCATTCTGGTGGATGCACGCGATGGTGGCCGTGTGGCTGGTTTTCTTCGCGATGCTGTTCGTGATCGAACCGCTGGTCCTGCAGCGCCGCATGACCGCGTCGAGCCAGCCGGAACAGGACTTCGATCGCATGGAGCGCATGCACCGCGTGGTGCTGGCGCTCGCGCTGACGGCGGTGATCGGCGCGGCGGCAGGCAGCCGGGGGCTGCTGTGAAACGGACGGAAACAGGAAAGCGCCGCCGAGGCGGCTGAATTCAACGAGCGGGGGTTCGTCATGAACACATATGCGCATGTCTTCACGATCCGCAGGTTGTGGATCATTCTAGCGGTCAGCATGGTCGTGATGTTCGCGGTCCTGCTGTATTTCGGACGCGAGATCTATCAGGCGGCGCCGCCCATACCGGAAGCGGTGCGGACCGAAAGCGGCGAGACGCTGTACACGCGCGCGGATATCGAGCGCGGCCAGGCGGTCTGGCAGGCGATGGGCGGGATGCAGCAGGGCTCGATCTGGGGCCATGGCGGCTATCTCGCGCCCGACTGGAGCGCCGACTGGCTGCACCGCGAGGCGGTGGCCTATCTCGACATCATCGCGCGCGCAGATGAAGGCGCGCCGCTGGAGCAGCTGGACGAGCGCCGCAAGGAATATGCCCGCGCCACGCTGAGGCTCGACATGCGGCGCAACACCTACGACCCGCAGACCGGCGCCGTCACGGTCACCAATGGCCGCGCTGAGGCCATCGCGCTGGTGGAAGCCCATTATCGCGACCTCTACCAGGCGCGTACCGAAGAGGCCCAGAAGCTGCGGGTCGACTACGCCTTCCCGATGCATACGCGTCTGACGGACGCCGACGCGCATGCCGTCGCCGCCTTCTATTTCTGGACAGCGTGGGCCGCCACCACCGAGCGCCCCGGCGACACCATTACCTATACCAGCAACTGGCCGCACGAGCCGCTGGTCGGAAACACGCCGACCGCATCGGTCTTCATGTGGTCGATCATCTCGATCTTCGTGCTGCTGGGCGGCATCGGCGCGCTGGTCTGGTACTACGCCCGTGAGTTCGACGTCTGGCGCGCCGACAGCGAGCCGGAAACCGGATTCGCGCGCACCGACTTCATGGAAGGTCTGGCGCTGACGCCCTCGATGAAATCGACGGCCAAGTATTTCTGGGTCGTGATCGCGCTGTTCGGGGTGCAGATCCTGCTCGGCATCATCACCGCGCATTATCAGGTCGAGGGTCAGGGCCTTTACGGCTTGCCCTTCACCGACACCTTGCCCTATGCCGTCACGCGCACCTGGCACACGCAGCTCGCGGTGCTGTGGATCGCCGTCGCCTGGCTGGCGACCGGCATCTATGTCGCGCCGCTGCTGTCAGGGCATGAGCCGAAATTCCAGACCTTCGGCGTGAACTTCCTGTTCTTCAGCCTGCTCATCATCGTGGTCGGCTCGTTCGCCGGACAGTGGGCGGCGGTCAACGGCTTCTTCGACGATCTGTCGGCGAATTTCTGGTTCGGCCACCAAGGCTACGAATACACGGATATCGGCCGCTTCTGGCAGATCTATCTCTTCATCGGCCTGCTTCTGTGGGTGGCGCTGGTGCTGCGCGCCCTGTGGCCGAAGCTGAGGGAGAAGGGCGGTTCGTCGCTGATCTTCCTGGTCGCGCTCTCGGCGGTCTCGATCGGCCTTCTCTTCGGCGCCAGCCTGATGTGGGGCGAGAAGACCCACATCGCGATCATGGAGTACTGGCGCTGGTGGGTGGTGCATCTGTGGGTGGAGGGCGTGTTCGAGGTCTTCGCCACCGCCATCGTCTCCGCGCTTCTGGTGCGGATGGGACTGGTGCGCGTGTCGGTGGCGACCACGGCGGTCCTGCTGGCGACGATCATCTTCCTCGGCGGCGGCGTGCTGGGCACGTTCCACCATCTCTACTGGAGCGGCACGCCCATCGCGGTTCTGGCGCTGGGCGGCGTGATCTCGGCGCTGGAGGTGGTGCCGCTGACCGTGGTCGGCTTCGAGGCCTATAACCGCTCGAAGCTGGAGGGCCAGCAGCCCTGGGAGCATGTCTATCGCTGGCCGTTCCGCTTCTTTGCGGCGGTGCTGGTGTGGAACCTGGTGGGTGCCGGCCTGTTCGGCTTCCTCATCAATCCGCCGATCTCGCTCTATTACATGCAGGGCCTCAACACGACGGCGACCCACGGCCACGCGGCGCTGTTCGGGGTCTACGGCATGCTGGGGCTGGGGCTTACGCTCTACTGCATGCGCGGCCTGACCGACCCGACGCGATGGAACGAGCGGCTTCTGTCGATCTCGTTCTGGTGCCTCAATATCGGCCTGTTCATGATGACCTTCCTGTCATTGTTGCCGCAGGGCCTGTGGCAGACCTATGTGTCCTTCAGCGATCACTACGCTGCGGCGCGGTCGGCCGAACTGATGCATCACCCGATCATGGAGGGACTGGTGTGGGCGCGGGTGCCGGGCGACATCGTGTTCGCCGTCGGCGTCGGCGCGTTCGCGCTGTTTTTCGTTAAGGCGTTCCTCGCAGGCCGCGGCCCGGCGGCCAAGGCGGCGCCGGCGCCTTGACGCGGGCACCCCTCTCGCACGCCGCCTTCGCGTTCCTCGCGACCGTTTGGTTCGGCGTTCTTCTCGGCGTTGCCTTCCTGGCAACGCCGGTGAAGTTCCAGGCGCCGTCCCTGAACCTGCCGGTGGCGCTGGATGTCGGCCGTGCGACCTTCGCGCTGCTGTCGAAAGTGGAATGGGGCCTAGGCGCGCTGCTGTTCGCCGGGGCGCTGGCGGCGGGGCGCAGGGTCTGGATCGCCGCGGCGGTGGGGCTTGCCGCGCTTTTGGCGGTCCAGGCGCTGTGGCTTCTGCCCGTGCTGGACGCGCGGGTCAGCCTGATCATCGCCGGGCGGCCGGTCGCGCCCAGCAATTTCCATCTCGCCTATATCGCCGTGGACGTCGTGAAGGCCCTGACGCTGCTGGGCCTTTCGCTGGGGGCGTTCGACGGCTTGCGCGGGCCGCGCTAGATGCTCGGTTTCTGGGTTTGATTGGAGCCTCCAGCCTTACGCCAGCTTCGCTCCTGTCGCATCAAATCAGTGGAATCACAATCTGCTCAAAGTAGGTGGGATGGATGGCTCTCTGACCGGCCCCCACTGAGTGGTCCGTCTTGAATGTTAGTGCATTGGGGCCTCTGACGCCATTGGTGGCCGGAGGTGGAGCGAAGCGGAACCGGAGGGCACCAATGGCGGCGTCGCGGTTTCGGGCGCTGGTGGGCGATAGCCCAGCGAGCTGTGCGGCCGGATCGTGTTGTAATGGCGCCGCCAGGCCTCGATCAGCACGCGCGCCTCGACCAGCGTGTAGAAGATCTCGCCGTCGAGCAGTTCGTCGCGAAGTGAGCCGTTGAACGATTCACAGTAGCCATTCTCCCAAGGGCTGCCGGGTGTGATGTAGAGCGTCTTCACACCGATCCTGCCGAGCCAGTCCTGCACGGCCTTGGCGATGAACTCCGAGCCGTTGTCGGAGCGGATATGGGCCGGCGGCCCTCTCCTGACGAACAGCTCGGCGAGCGCTGCCCGAACATCTTCACTCCTCAGCCGGCGCGCCACCGGTAACGCCAGGCACTCCCGGCTCGCCTCGTCGATGATCGACAGGATCCTGAACTTCCGGCCTTAATGGGTTCGCCCTTCGACAAAGTCGTAGGACCATACATGGCCGGGGTATTCCGGCCGGAGCCGAATGCACGAGCCGTCATTGAGCCAGAGGCGGCCGCGCCGGGGCTGCTTCTG
>JAKOQZ010000286.1 GCA_029778105.1 Pseudomonadota bacterium
ATGGCCGATCTGGCGGTCGCGCACGATCTCATCGGCTATTGCTGGTACGCGATCGCGCCGGATGGCCGCCGCCTGCTGCGCGACCTTCATCCCTATCGTTTCGCCGATCCGCTCAACATGTCGCAGGTGTCGTGGGTCATGCAGCTTTTCTACGCGATGCATATCCGTGGCAATGCCCAGCGTCTGCGCGCGCTGAAATGGAACGAGCCCGCCATGCCGCCCGACCTGCACGTCTGGCAATACCGTCCCTTCTGCCCGGAGGTCAGACTGGCTGACCACGACGCACTGCGGGAAAATCTGGTGGTCCCCTACATGCTGGGCACGCCGGGGAATTTCGAACCCGACCGGCTCATCGCCGTGCTTCAGGCGAACCCGATCACGGCCGGGATGCTCAAGGCATGTCCGCCGGCCTTCGCGCGGATCTGACGCGGCCGTTCAGGCGGCCGCCTGCGCCGCCGTCCGCGCCACGCGCCCGGGCGGAAAGGTCAGCGTCACCGTCGTTCCCTTGCCGACGATGCTCGTCAGCGCCGCCGCGCCGCCATGCAGCTCCATCAGGCTCCGCACGATCGGCAGCCCCAGCCCCGTTCCTCGTTCGCGCGCGTGATAGCCGCTTTCGCTCTGGCCGAACGGCTTGAACACCCATTCCAGATCTTCCGGCGGAATGCCGTGGCCGGTGTCTTCCACGCTGATCTGGAAAGAACCGTCGGGCAGAATGCCGCCCCTGCACGTCACGCTGCCGCCCGGCGGCGTGAACTTGACGGCGTTCGACAGCAGATTGATCGCGATCTGCTTCAACGCCAGCGCATCCGCCCGCAGCGTGACGCCGCCCGGCAGGTCATTGGTCAGCGTGACGCCGCCGTCCTCCGCGCGCAGCCGCACCATGGCGATGGCGTCGTCGACCGCCTCCTGCGGGCACATCACGCTCTCACGCAACTCAAAGCGCCCGGCTTCGATCTTCGACAGATCCAGGATGTCGTTGATCAGCTGCAGCAGATGCGCGCCGCTGCCGTGGATGTGCTTGAGGTAGTCCACATAGACAGGGGTTCCCACCGGCCCCATCGTCTCGTGCAGCATCACGTCGGAAAACCCGATCACGGCGTTCAGCGGCGTGCGCAGCTCGTGGCTCATCCGCGCCATGAAGTTCGATTTCGCCTCGTTGGCGACGCGCAGTTCGTCGAGCAGCCGCTGCTGGTCTTTCAGCAGCGCGCGCTCCGACTGGCCCAGCTTAAGCATCGCCTCCACGGTGCTGTGCATGCGCCACGTCAGGTCGGACAGCATCGCGGCCACTGTCAGGGCCAGCACCACCAGCGCCAGGTTCAGCACCGTGCCTTCCGAAAGCAGCAGGCCGATGCCGACCGCGAAATAGATGATGCTCAACGCCGCCGCCGGCAGGTGAGCCGCCTGATGCGAGGCGCGCACCGTCGCGCACACCACAAGCACGAGCATGACGAACACGTTCGGCGCGAAGACGCCGGGGATCCAGATCATCCCCGCGGCGGCCATCGCGGCCACGGTGAAGAAGGAATGCGCCATGTAATAGGCGTTGCAGATCCTGTAGTCGGCGACGTCGGCGCTGTGCGCCTTGGCGCGGCGATACAGAAGCTGCGCGATGACCGAGAAGGCGGAGCTGACGGCGATGAAGGCCAGGGCTTCGGCCGGATCGTGCCAGATGGCGGCGATGCCGGCGACCGCCGCGATGGTCGCCAGCGATGAGACCAGCGCGCTGTGGCCGGTCGTCATCACATGCATCAGCTGGCCGTGACGCAGGCTCAGAAGATCGGGGTCTTCCGGGTCGAACCAACTGGAAAGCCAGGCTGAAATCGTCCGAACTGCCATGGCCCTTCCCGTTTACGCAGGACGAAAGGCTAGGTCAGCGGGATTGCGAAAGCCCTTTTGATTTCATGCAATTCGGCGCGCCGGAATTTACCCTCTGGCAAGGTTGCCAATCGGGGCTCAGCGCGACAGGCCGCGGCGGCCGAAAGACGCGCCGGCCGACCGCGCTGCGGCCGGGCGGGCAGGGGCCGCCGGGCGGGGCGCGTCGCCGCCGTCGCGCTCAGCCAGATAGCGGGCGATCATCGCGTCCGTATCGGAATTGTCGGCCGTGTCGCCTTCACCTGGATCAAACGCCCGGCCTCCGCCCGCGCCGCCCGCCGGCCCGCGCGGAGCAGACCCGCCAAAGGCGCGCCGGATGCGCCATGCCAGGCCCAGCACGAACAGGAAGCCGACGATGCCAAGGCCGATGATGGTCGGCTGAAGCTCGGTGGACAGCACAGGATCGTCCCACCCGCCCAGATCGGCGAAATACCAGACCATCCCGACGCAATAGGCCACCGGCAGAGCCGCCCCGATCAGGCCGATCGCTGTTCGCCACGACTGCATCAAAGCCCCCGGTCCGCCACGCATGCCATGCCGCAGCTGCGCCAAGAAACTCTTAAAGCCCCGAGGGCAATTGCCCGGTTCGTGCGGAAAACGGCGTTTTCTGGGGCGAAGTGGTTGGGGAACTAGGATTCGAACCTAGACAACAGGAATCAGAATCCTGGGTCCTACCGTTAGACGATTCCCCACCCGGCAGCGCACGGGGCGCGGCGAACGGACGCGCTAACTACCCAAACGCGCGGCCATGCGCAACCCCGCCTTGCCTGATTACGGAACCGTCACTACGTTCGGCCTCAAGCGCATCCGGCGGCCTTTTGCTGCCCGGGGCGGAAGGAGTTCGGAAGCCGTCGTGACAGACCGCTCCGCTGAAGATTCGGCCGGTTATCCGGCCCACGGCCCAGACAGGGCGGCGCCGCGCCCGGCGCGCGACACCTATGCGGCCATCGATCTTGGCACCAATAACTGCCGCCTGCTGATCGCCCGGCCCGAGGGCCGGGGCGGCGCGTTCCGGGTCATCGACGCCTTTTCCCGCTCTGTGCGTCTGGGCGAAGGGCTCGGCGCGTCGGGCCGCCTGTCCGACGCCGCCATCGAGCGCACGGTCCAAGCGCTGCGCGTCTGCGCCTCCAAGATGCGCCGCGCCGGCGTCACCCATGCCCGCGCCATCGCCACCGAGGCCTGCCGCAGCGCCGCCAACAGCGCGGCGTTCATCCGCCGGATCGAGGACGAAACGGGCCTGCGCCTGGAGATCGTCTCGCCGGGGGAAGAGGCGCGGCTCTGCGCCCAGGGCTGCGCGCCGCTCACCGATCCGGCGCTGGAAGACGCGCTCGTCTTCGACATCGGCGGCGGCTCCACCGAACTCATCTGGCTGCGCCGCACACCCCCGGCGCCCGAAACCCGGCCGCGCATGGCGGCCTGGATTTCGGTCCCCATCGGCGTCGTCAGCCTGGCGGAGCGCTTCGGCGGCGCGCCGCTGAGCGCCGAGGATTATCCCGCCATGCGGGCGGCCGCCGACGCCGCTTTCGATGCCTCCTTCGCCGAGGCGAATTTCACCGGCCCTCCGGCGGGCGAGAGCCGGCACCTGCTCGGCACGTCGGGCACGGTCACCACCCTGGCCGGCATCCATCTCGGGCTGGCGCGCTACGACCGCAAGCGCGTCGACGGGTTGTGGATGCAGACCGGCGACGTCGCCGCCGTCGCCGCCATGCTGGTCGGGCAGGATTTCGCGGCGCGCGCCTCGCATGGCTGCGTCGGCGCCGATCGCGCCGATCTGGTGCTGCCTGGCTGCGCCATTCTCGACGCCATCCTTACCCGCTTCCCCTCGCGCCGCATCCGCATCGCCGACCGGGGACTGCGGGAAGGAATTTTGTTGACCTTGATGGCCCGGGCCGAGAAAGAGCGCCATCGCCGCCACCGCCGTGGCCGCCGCAATGGAGCCGCCTCATGACGGGCAGGAAACCGGGCCCGCCGCGTTCGGGGCCGCCGAACACTTCGGGACGCAAGCTGCATGTCCGCGTGAAGACCGCGCGGGGGCGCACCGTCGGTCAGGTCGCGTGGCTCGAGCGCCAGCTCAACGATCCTTACGTGAAAGAGGCCAAGGCCAAGGGCTACCGCTCCCGCGCCGCCTTCAAGCTGATCGAGCTCGACGACAAGCACCATCTCATCCGGCGGGGCGGGCGCATCGTCGATCTCGGCGCGGCGCCCGGCGGCTGGACGCAGGTGGCGGTCGAACGGGCCGGGCCGGGGGCCCAGATCGTCGGCATCGACATCACCCCGATGGAGCCCATCCCCGGTGCGCTGACCATGGAGATGGATTTTCTCAGCGAGGACGCGCCCGACCGGCTGAAAGCCGTGCTGGGCGGCGAGGCCGACGCCGTCATCTCCGACATGGCCGCGCCCGCCACCGGCCACCGCGACACCGATCACATGAAGATCATGGCGCTCTGCGAACTGGCGCTCGACTTCGCGCAGGATGTGCTGAAGCCCGGCGGCGCTTTCGTCTGCAAGGTCCAGCGCGGCGGCACCGAGGGCGAGCTGCTCAAGATGATGAAGACGAGCTTCCGCAACGTGAAGCACGTCAAGCCGCCCGCCAGCCGCGCCGACAGCGCCGAGATGTATGTGGTCGCGACCGGCTTCCGCGGCCGCGACGGCCGGCGCTAGACGAGGCCGCCCCGCTGCACCAGGAAGATGGCGGCGGCGAGCGAGAGAAGCGGCAGGATAAGCTTGAAGTATTTCATGGCGATCACGTTTCGCACATGAAAATGGCCCCGGTTTGGCGGCCTGCAAGAAGGCACAGAACTTATACCTGGGTTCACGCCGGCTTCACTCTGGCCGTGGGCCGCCTGATGCCGGCCGCCTAATGCGTCCCGGCGCCGCGCGCCTCGCGGCGCATGGCCAGCGGCGTGACGCCGAAATGGCTGCGGAAGGCCGTCGCGAAATTCCCCTGGTGGCCGAACCCCACGGCTTCGGCGATTTCGGCGATGGACAGATCGCTCTCCAGCACCAGCCTGCGCCCGGCGTTCAGCCGGCTGCTGCGCAGATGTTCGGAGACCGTCACGCCGAACTGGCTCTTGAAGCCGTAGAACAGCTTGTTGCGGTTGATCGCCAGCCGCACGGTCAGGTCGCGGATCGACGGCGGCCGGCGCAGGTCGCGCTCCAGCATGGCGCGCGCGTCCTGCAGCGCGGCGATCTCGCGGCGCGACAGGGCAGGCCCGGCCTCGCGCGCCGCCTGGTCGCTCATCAGCAGATCCAGCCCCAGGATCACCAGTTCGTTCGACTTGTTGGCCACATAAGACGGGCCCAGCCCGCCGCGGGGCCGCGCGCGCGAGACGATGTCGGCGGTGGCGCTCTCCAGCTTGGGCGCAAAGGATCGCCGCTGATGCAGAATACCGTCGTCGGGCGGCGGCGCGCCGGTCAGCCGCTGGGGCAGCTCCCCGGGCGCGATGCCGGCCAGATCGCTCAGCCGCTCGGGCCGGCAGCACACCGTCACCCATTGCATCTTGGCGTTGGCGGGCAGCGTCTCCACCACCAGTTCGCCGGGCGGCATGCTCAGGAGCTGCCAGGACGGGCGCGACACCTCGTCCATTGGGCGCTTGCCGAAGCCCATCCCGACCTTCAGGTCCAGGCTGAAGTTCAGCCGCACCCAGCCGTCGTCTTCCACCAGCAGCGTATGGGAGTCGCGAAAGGCGCAGTCGAACACCACGACCCTGAGGTCGCGCGTGCAGAGATATTCGATATAGCCTTCGCCGTCGGCGTCGCCGAGTTCGGTGCGTACGAAGCGCGCGCCGCCGGACGCGTGCACGATCTCGCGCCCGTCGCGGATGATCCCCGTCGCCCTGAAGTCGTCGTCATCGCCCCAGCGGAACGGCGTCACCATAGAGAAACACTCTGTGTCGCCTTCATGACGTATCAGCCTAGCCGCCTTCCGCGCGCCGCCAAGAAGAAAAGAAAATGCGCTCCGCAAAAATTCCCGGGCGCTGCGCAAAAGCCGCGCCCCACGCCCTCCGGCAGGATGATCGGGGATATTCCGCCTTGCTGGGGGACGACATGAATTCGGTCAGACTATCTTCGCGTGCGCGCCGCTTGCTGGGCTCGGCCGCAATCGGAACGCTCACAGCGCTGCTGCCGCCGGCCATCGCCCAGGAGGCCGCGCCCGCCGATCAGAGCGCCGATGAAGGGGTGGAAGAGGTCGTCGTCACCGCGCGCAAGACCAAGGAGAAGCTGCAGGAGGTGCCGGCCTCCATCAGCGTCGTTTCCTCCAAAGATATCGCCGACGCCGGGCTCAACGAGTTCAAGGATATTCTCGCCCAGGTGCCCAATGTCGCGTTCGGCGGCGGCATCGCCTCGTCGATCCAGGGTCAGATCGGCATCCGCGGCATCTCCACGCTGGTGCGCAATATCGGCGTGGAATCCAGCGTCGGCTTCTATGTCGACGGCGTCTATCTGGGCCGCCCCGAGAACTACAATCAGGAGCTGATCGACGTCGATCGCGTCGAGGTGCTGCGTGGCCCCCAGGGCACGCTGTTCGGCAAGAACACGATCGCCGGCGTCTTCAATATCGCGACCAAGATGCCGGGCGACGAGACGCTGGGCGAAGTCCGCCTCCAGGTCGGCAATTACGGCCTCACCCGCGTCCAGGGCTATGCGATGGGGCCGCTCGTCCCGGGCGTCCTCGCCGGCAAGATCTCCGGCGGCTATGTCGCGCGCGACGGCTTCTACAAGCACCAGTCGGGCGGCAAGGATCTCGACACGCTCGACGTCCTGTCCGGCCGCCTCCAGCTCGTCTACACGCCGGGCGAGACCACCACGGTCGTCTTTTCGGCCGACGGCCTGCGCGATCGCGGCGAGCCGGTCTTCTTCCAGGTTGCAGACCTCGCGGGCGTCGACAGCGTCATGGAGACGACGCCCTTCACGGTCAACAACAACCGCCCGGACTCGCTCGACCGCGACAATTGGGGCCTCTCGCTCTCCATCGAGCACGATTTCGGCGGCACGACGCTCACCTCGATCAGCGCCTACCGCTCCTCGTCCTACCAGGCTTCGCTCGACGACGATCAGGAGCAGGTCGACTTCCTCTCCGGCGACCGCTGGGGCGACGAGACCACCTTCTTCTCGCAGGAGCTGCGCCTCGCCGGCTCCATCGGCGATAAGCTGACCTATATCGTCGGCGCCTATTTCTTCGACCAGAAGATCACCACCGACCGCATCCTCACTATCGGGGCCGATTTCGGCGTGCCCGGCGATCCGGCGCTGACCACGGTGGGCGAGGTGAAGTCGCAGAGCTACGCGCTCTTCGGCACGCTCGACTACGCGCTTACCGATGCGCTCAGCCTGTCGGTCGGCCTGCGCTATTCCAGCGAGGACAAGGACGTCTGGTTCATCCAGGACGACCGCGACGGCATCTTCCAGTTCCTCGGCCTGCCGGATGTCTCCTACACCGCCAGCACCTCCGACGACGATCTCTCGCCCACCGTCTCGCTGTCCTGGCAGGCCGACGAGAACGTGCTGCTCTATGGCCGCATCGCCAAGGGCTTCAAGAGCGCGGCCTTCAATGTCGATCTCGTCGGCTCCACCGCCGGCCTCGCCGCAGGCCCGGAAAGCGCCACCACCTACGAGGTCGGGGTGAAGTCCGATCTTTTCGACCGCAAGCTCCGCGCCAACCTCGCCGTCTTCACCACCAACTACGACGACATGCAGGTCTCGCAGCTGCTCGGCGGCGGCGTCACGCTCAACAATGCGGGCAAGGCCACCATCTCCGGCGCCGAGCTCGAACTCGTCGCGCGCATCACGTCCGGCTTCACGCTTCAGGGCTCGGTCGGCTATCTCGATGCCGAGTACGACGAATATCTCAACTGCGGCATCCCGCTCTCGCTGGGCGGCGGCAGCACCGACTGCTCGGGCAACAAGGTGATCGGCGCGCCCGACTGGACCACCCATCTCGCCGCCGAATACACCCACCCGCTGGATTTCGGCGAACTGGCGATGCGCATCGACTGGTCCACACAGTCGCCGGTCTATTACGAAGCGACCAATTCCGACCGCTTCAAGACCGACTCCCGCAGCGTCATAGATGCCCGCATCGGCCTGCGCACCGAGCGCTACGATGTCTTCCTCTGGGCCCAGAACCTCACCGACGAGGTCTACGAGACCTACACCGACGACCGCTCCGCCGTGGCCGTCCTCAAGACCATCGCCTATGGCGCGCCGCGGACCTGGGGCCTCACCCTGACGGCGAGGTTCTGAGCATGAGCGCCTATGCAGAGGCCGTCCCGGCGGGGGCCGAACTGCGCCACATCGCCCGCCCGGCGGGCGGCATCGCGGCCTGGGTCAAGCCGGGGCGGGGCATTCCGCTGCTCTTCATTCACGGCAACACCGCCTCCAAGGCGGCGTTCCGCAGCCTTCTGGCCGAACCGGCGCTCGAAGGCCGCGCCTGGGCGGCGATGGATCTGCCGGGAGCGGGCGAATCCGCCGACGCCACCGATATCGCCGCCGTCTACACGATCCCCGGCTTCGCCCGCGCGGTCGGCGACACCATCGCGGCCCTCGGGCTCGACAGCCCCGTCGTGATGGGCTGGTCGCTCGGCGGCCACATCGCCATCGAGGCGGCGGGGCAGGGCGTCCCGATGCGCGGCATGGTCATCACCGGCACGCCGCCCTGCGGCCCCGGCCCTGCCGAGATGGCCGAGTCCTTCAACATGGAGGCGCTGGGCGAGGTCGCCATCGCCGAGAACCCCTCGCGCGAGGTGCTCGCCGGCTATATCGGCCGCAAGCTCTATGGCGAAAGCCTTCCCGTCTCCGACGAGCTTTTCGCCGCCGGCTACCGCTTCGACGCCCGCGCGCGCACCCATTTCGCCAGTCACTGGCTCGGCGCCACCGAGGGCCACCACGCCCGCACCGTCATCGCCGAATGGCCGCAGCCTGTCGCCGTCATCCAGGGCGATCTCGAACCCTTCCTCGATCCGACGCTGCTCGACCGCCTCACCTGGCGCAATCTCTGGCGCGGCAAGGGCCAGTGGATTCCCGGCACCGGCCACGCCCCGTTCTACGAACGGCCGGCCGACTACGCTGCCCTTTTGGCCGCCTTTCTCGACGACATCGAACAGGGCCGCACCGGCCCCCTTTGACTCCCGGTCCGCCCGGGGGTACAGAGGCCCGCACTTTCGACACCTTGGGGCCGACTCGCGCTTTTTGCGCCGGGGCCGGTCTCAACCTCATTTCGGAGTGCGCATGGCCATCCGCGAAGCCCTGACTTTCGACGACGTCCTTCTGGTTCCAGGGGCGTCCGACGTCCTGCCGGGTGAAGCGGATACGCGCACAAAGCTGACGAAAACCATTGCCCTCAACATCCCGCTCGCCTCGTCCGCCATGGACACGGTGACGGAAAGCCGCCTCGCCATCGCGATGGCCCAGGCCGGCGGCATCGGCGTCCTTCACCGCAATCTCTCGCCCGAGGAGCAGGCCCGCCAGGTCCGCGACGTGAAGCGCTACGAAAGCTGGCTGGTGGTGAACCCGGTCACCATCTCGCCCGACGCGACGCTGCGCGAGGCGATGGAGATGCGCGAACGCCATCGCGTCACCGGCTTTCCGGTCGTCACCGGCGGCGGCAACGGGGCGCCGGGCAAGCTGGTCGGCATCCTCACCAACCGCGACATGCGCTTTGCGACCGATCCCGGCCAGCTCGTCGGGTCGCTGATGACCAGGGACAACCTCGTCACCGCGCGCGAAACCATCTCGCGCGACGACGCGAAAAAGCTTCTCCACTCGCGCCGCATCGAAAAGCTGCTGGTGGTCGACGATGCCGACCGCCTCATCGGCCTCATCACGGTGAAGGACATCGAAGGCGCGCAGACCCATCCCAAGGCCGCGAAAGACGTCCACGGCCGCCTGCTCGTCGCCGCCGC
>JAKOQZ010000008.1 GCA_029778105.1 Pseudomonadota bacterium
ATTGCCGCCCGAGCCGATGCCGATGACGCCATCTTCGGGCTCCAGCACGTCGCCATGGCCCGTCAGCAGCAGCGAGACGGACGGGTCGGCGACGATCATCAGGGCCTCCAGACGGCGCAGATACCGGTCGGTGCGCCAGTCTTTCGCCAGCTCCACGCAGGCCCGGGTGAGATTGCCTGGATAGGTTTCAAGCTTGGCTTCCAGCCGCTCGAACAGCGTGAAGGCATCGGCCGTGGCGCCGGCAAAGCCGACAATCACGTCGCCCTTGCCCAGCCGGCGCACCTTGCGGGCATTGCCCTTGATGACCGTCTGGCCCATCGAGACCTGGCCGTCGCCGGCGATCACCACCTTGCCGCCCTTGCGGACCGACACGATGGTCGTGCCGTGCCAATCGAGCGGGTCGTGAGGTTTGTCGGCCATGTGGTCCTCGAGAAATGAGGACGGGATGTGAGGCGCGCGGGCGTTTACGTCAAGTTTGCCGGTCATTGCGCAAATGGGGGCGCGGACGTAAGGAAACGCCCGGATTGAAGGACTTACCCCCATGCGCACCGCGATGATCGAGCGAAAGACGCGCGAGACCGAGATCATGGTCTCGCTCGATCTCGACGGCACCGGCGATTACGACATCGACACCGGCATCGGCTTTCTCGACCACATGCTGGAGAGCTTCGCCCGCCACGCGATGCTCGACATGAAGGTGCGGGCGCAGGGCGATCTGCATATCGATTTCCACCACACGACCGAAGACACCGGCATCGTGATCGGCCAGGCGATCGCCAGGGCGCTGGGCGACTTCAAGGGCATCCGCCGTTTCGGCGAGGCGACGATCCCGATGGACGAGACGCTGACGCGCTGCGCCATCGACGTGTCGAACCGGCCCTATCTGATCTGGAAGGTGAATTTCACCAAGCCGAAGCTGGGCGAGATGGACACCGAGCTGTTCAAGGAATGGTTCCAGGCGGTGGCCCAGAACGCCGGCATCACGCTGCACGTGGAAAATCTCTACGGCGAGAACAACCACCACATCGTCGAGAGCTGCTTCAAGGCCTTCGCCCGCGCGCTGCGCCGGGCGGTGGAGCCGGATGAGCGGCTGGGCGACAATTTCGCCTCGACCAAGGGCGTGCTGTAGGACCGGCCGCTCCACATGTGTCATGCCCGCTGAGGCGGGCATCCATCAACCGAACCGCAGCCGGCATGGATGCCCGCCTGCGCGGGCATGACAGTTAGGGATTGGCGGGCGCTGGCCATGACGGAGACAGTGGCGGTCATCGATTACGGGTCGGGCAATCTGCGCTCCTGCGCCAAGGCGCTGGAGCGCGCGGCGCACGATGCCGCGTTGCCGTGCCGGATCGGCGTGACCAGCGATGCCGATGCGGTCTATCGCGCCGATCGTGTGGTGCTGCCCGGCGTCGGCGCGTTCGCCGATTGCATGGCGGGGCTGTCGTCGGTCGCAGGACTGAAGGACGCGCTGATCGAAAGCGTGGTCGCAAAGCGCAAACCGTTTCTGGGCATCTGCGTGGGCATGCAGCTGACGGCGGAGGCGGGCGTGGAGTTCGGCCGCCATGCGGGGCTTGGCTGGCTGAAGGGCGACATCACCCGGCTCGATCCGCCGGATGCCTCGCTGAAGATCCCCCATATGGGCTGGAATACGCTGGCGCTGACCGCACCCCATCCCGTGACGGCGGACCTCGACGGCGCGCATGTCTATTTCGTGCACTCCTATGCGCTGCAGAACGGCGACCCGGCCGAAACGCTGGCGCGCTGCACCTATGGCGTGCCGTTCGCGGCGGTCGTGGGGCGCGACAACATCGTCGGAACCCAGTTCCATCCCGAAAAGAGCCAGGCGGCCGGATTGACGCTGCTGACGGCGTTTCTGAAATGGCGGCCATGAGCTTCACCCTCTATCCCGCGATCGATCTGAAAGACGGCCAGTGCGTGCGCCTGGTGAAGGGCGACATGCTGTCGGCCACCGTGTTTTCGCTGAAACCCGGCAAGCAGGCGGCGGCCTGGCAGGCGGCGGGGTTCGAATGGATCCACGTCGTCGATCTCAACGGCGCCTTTGAAGGCCAGCCGGTGAACTATGCCGCAGTGACCGAGATTCTTTCGGCGGTGAAGGTGCCGGTGCAGCTGGGCGGCGGCATCCGCGACCGCCGCCAGATCGAACGCTGGATCGAGGCCGGCGTGACGCGCGTGATCCTCGGCACAGTGGCGGCGCGCAATCCGCATCTGGTGCGCGACATGGCCTGCGCCTTTCCCGGCCATATCGCGGTCGGCATCGACGCCAAGGACTTCAAAGTGGCGGTGCAGGGCTGGGCCGAAGACACGCATATGGATGCGGGCGAACTCGCCAGCCGCTACCGCGATGCGGGCGTTGCCGCGATCATCTTCACCGATGTCGGCCGCGACGGCACGGGGCAGGGGATTAACATCGAGCAGACGGCGCGCGTGGTCGCGGCGGCAGAGGGCGTGCCGGTGATCGCCTCGGGCGGGCTCGCCGGGCTTGGCGATGTCGAAGCCTGCATGGCGACGCCTGGCATTACCGGCGTGATCTGCGGGCGGGCGCTGTATGACGGGAAGCTGTCACCGCGCGAGGCGCTGGCGTTGGCGCGGGGGAGGTAGGCGGCTGTACATGTAATTTCTATATTTACATGTACATATAAATCAGATACTTGATTGTACATGTAATTCCACGAGTTACATGTACAGCGATGCCCGAAATCCTATCCATCCAACATCAAACGATGTTCGCGGAACTTATCCAGAAGTGTCTGGATGCGGGTTTCGATGCCGATTTCCCGGAAAACGGATCCTTCTTTCTGCGCAAGCGGAACAATCGGGAATATTGGTATTACAACGGCTATGGCCCTGATCAGGCCGGAAACGCCAGGAAGCACCAGCGCTACGCCGGCCCTGTCACGGATCACGAGGTCACAGCCCGGGTCGCTGCGTTCAAGACGATCAAGGACAACTATCAATACCGTCTGTCATTGGTGCGATCGCTCAGATCTGCCGGGCTGCCCATCGCAGATCGCCTGGTCGGTGACGCCGTAGAGGCGTTATGGAAAGCCGGCGTGTTTCGCATGCGGTGCGTGCTCGTCGGAACAACGGCGTTTCAGACCTACGCCGGACTACTGGGCACAAGGCTCGCTGACGCGATCACCGCGACAGAAGACATCGATCTGGCCCAGTATCACTCGGTAAGCCTGGCGGTCGAAGACAGCGTCGAGCCGCCGCTGCAGGCGCTGACCGCAATCGATCCGACATTTCGCAAGATCCCGCATCAGTCCGACCCTCGCGCATCAACGCGCATCATCAACGCCGCCGGTTTCGCCGTCGAGTTTCTGACGCCGAATGACTCACGCGATGACTATATGAGCAAGCCAGCAGCAATGCCGGCGCTTGGCGGCATGGCCGCCGAGCCACTTCGGTTTCTCGATTATCTCATTCGGGACGCGGTCTGGTCGGTTGTGCTGCACAAAGGCGGCGTTCCAGTTCGTGTGCCTTTGCCTGAGCGCTATGCCATTCATAAATTGATCGTCAGCACCCGACGGCGAAACGATCCTCGCAGTTTCGCGAAAGCCGGAAAAGACATTGCGCAAGCTGCCGCGCTCACAACGGCGATGGCGGCAACGCGGAGGGCCGAAGACCTGGGTCACGCCTGGATCGAAGCGTGGGGCCGAGGCCCAGGCTGGCAGTCAGCGCT
This sequence comes from Pseudomonadota bacterium, assembly GCA_029778105.1. Lineage (GTDB taxonomy): Bacteria > Pseudomonadota > Alphaproteobacteria > Micropepsales > Micropepsaceae > JADZAI01. The sequence continues at coordinate 3,704 of JAKOQZ010000008.1, forward strand.
CCGCGCGGGCCATGCGCGGCTGGAAGAACAACCAGCCAAAATTATCATAGACGCCGTACGTATCGCTGCCTCTGCCTTGCGGACCGACCCGGACACCCTGCTTCCATAATGTCGGCCAAGACGCTTACGCGTCGAACATGATGACGCTGCGGGCGAGGTTGCCGGATTTGAGTTCCTGCAGCGCGTCGTTGACCTGTTCCAGTTTCACGCGCTGCGAGATCATCTCGTCGAGCTTGAGCTTGCCGGCCATGTAGAAATCGACGAGGCGGGGCATGTCGACCGGGAAGCGGTTGGAGCCCATGACCGAGCCCTGGATGCGCTTCTCGCCCAGGAACTCCGCGCCGTGCAGCTCGATATGCACGCCGACCGGAATCATGCCGATGATGTTGGCGGTGCCGCCGCGGGCGAGCATCCTGAAGCTCTGTTCGGCGGTCTGCTTCAGACCCACTGCTTCGAAGGCGTGATGGACGCCGCCATTGGTGAGATCCTGCACCTGCTTCACCGGGTCGCCGTCTTTGGGGTTCACCACATCGGTCGCGCCGAAATGTCTGGCGAGGTTGAGCTTGGAGCCCACCATGTCGATGGCGATGATGCGCCCCGCGCCCGCGATGGCGGCGGCGTTAATGGCGGCGAGGCCGATGCCGCCGCAGCCGATGACCGCCACCGTCTCGCCAGGGCGCACGCCCGAGGTGTGTGCGACCGCGCCATAGCCGGTGACGACGGAGCAGCCGATCAGCGCGGCGCGGTCGAGCGGCATGTCCTTGCGGATCGAGACGCAGGCGTTCTCGTGGATCAGCATCATCTCGGCGAAGGACGAGAGATTGAGGAACTGGTTCATCGGCCCGTGCGTCTCGATGAGGCGCGGCTCGTCGCCCGCCTCGCGCTTGGTGTCGGGGCTGACGCAGCGCGAGAGATGTCCGGTGATGCAGTGCTCGCAGCGGCCGCAGAAGGCCGAGAGGCAGGTGATGACGTGGTCGCCGGACTTCACGCTGCGGACTTCCGAGCCGACCTGCTCGACGATGCCGGCGCTCTCGTGGCCGAGAACGGCGGGGAGCGGGTAGGGGTAGAGGCCTTCGACGAAGTGAAGATCGGAGTGGCAGACACCGGCGGCGACGGTGCGGATCAGCACCTCGCGCGGGCCGGGCTTGTTGATGGTGACGTTCTCGATGACGAGCGGCTTCTTCGTCTCGCGCAGGACGGCGGCTTTCATGTCTCTCTCCCGGGGTTTTTTATGGCGTTGGCGGCAGCGTCGGACGCCGCGGGCTTTGCGTCAAGCAAGTGCGGCATGTATCAGCACGGCCATGCTCGCGGTCCGCATCATCCCCTGCCTCGACGTCAAGGACGGCCGGGTCGTCAAAGGCGTGAACTTTGAAGGCTTGCGCGACGCCGGCGATCCGGTGGAGGCGGCGCGGGCCTATGACGCGCAAGGGGCGGACGAGCTCTGCTTCCTCGACATCACCGCCAGCGTCGAGAAGCGCGGGACCCTGCTGGATATCGTGGCGCGGACGGCGGACCAGTGCTTCATGCCGCTGACCGTGGGCGGCGGGGTGAGCGAGGCGGAGGATTTCCGCAAATTGCTGCTCGCCGGAGCCGACAAGGTGTCGGTGAATACAGCGGCGGTGAAGCGGCGCGAGCTGGTGCGCGAGGCGGCGGAGAAATTCGGCAGCCAGTGCGTGGTGGTGGCGATCGACGCCAAGCGGGTGGGCGAGGGACGCTGGGAGATCTTCACCCATGGCGGGCGGACTGCGACGGGCCTCGATGCCGTGGCCTATGCGCGCGAGGTGGAGAGCCTGGGGGCGGGAGAGATCCTGCTGACCTCGATGGACAAGGACGGCACGAAATCGGGCTATGATGTGGCCCTCACGCGGGCGATCAGCGATGCGGTGCGCATTCCGGTGATCGCCTCGGGCGGGGTGGGCGATCTGGATGATCTGGTGGCCGGCGTGCGCGAGGGCCATGCGAGCGCCGTGCTGGCGGCCTCGATTTTTCATTTCGGCACCTACACGATCCTTGAAGCCAAACAGGCGATCGCGGCGGCGGGCTATCCCGTCCGCGTCTGAAAAAGATTCTTTCCCCGCGCGATAGATTCGTCCGCGCCGCCATGGCTAGCGTCCGCGCCGTCGCGAATCTGTCATGGGCCGTTCACGTGAGTGAGGAGATCGAGCTGAAGCTGTCGCTGGCGCCCGAGGCGCTGGCCGGTGTTCTTGCAAGCGCGCCGCTGGCCCGGCGCGGCATCCGCTTCGGACGGCCCCGGCAGATGGTCACGAGCTATTACGACACGGCCAAGGGCGCGCTGCACCGCAAGGGCGTGTTTCTGCGCATCCGCGAACAGGGCCGGCGGATCGAACAGACGGTCAAGACGGCGGGCGAGGGCGGTGTGCTGTCGCGGCGCGGCGAGTGGACCTGGCCGCTGAAGACGCCGCAGCCCGATCTCGATCTGGCGGCGACCACGGGCCTCAAGCCGCTGGAGCGCCGGGCGCGCAAGGGCGGGCTGGTGAAACGCTTCGCCAGCGAGATCGCGCGCCGGATTGCGATGGTCGAAACCCCGGAGGCGACGCTGGAGCTGGCGCTGGATGAGGGCGTGGTGCGCGCCGGGCGGCGCAGCGTGCCGCTGCTGGAGCTGGAGATCGAGGTGAAGCGGGGCGACCCGATGGCCGTCTTCGCCCTGGCGCGCGAGCTGATCGCGCTGCCCGGCGTCACGATCGGCTTTGCGACCAAGGCCTCGCGCGGGTTCGAGCTGGCCTCGGGCGCGGCGGCCCGGGCGCACCCCGCCATCCAGCCCGAACTGGACGAGGCGATGGAGGTGCACGAGGCGGCGCGGTCGATCCTGAATGCGGCGGCCGCCCATGCCGCAGCAAATCTGCAGCTGCTGGCCGCGACCGGCGCGCCCGAAGCCGTTCACCAGAGCCGGGTGGCGCTGCGCCGGTTGCGGGCCGCGCTGGTTCTGCTGAAAGAGGCGATCCCGCCGGAGCGCCGCCATCATCTGCGGCGCGAGGCCGGATGGCTGGCGGCGGAACTGGGCGCCGCCCGGGATTTCGACGTGCTGGCTCTGGGGGCGCTTAAGAAGGCGGCGCCGCCGCCGGACATCGCGCCGGCCTTCGCCAGGCTGGTGCGCCGGGTGGAGACGGCGCGGCGCGCGGCGCGTGCGGCGGCGCGTGCGGCGGCCGTCTCGACACGGGCGCAGAGCCTGTTGCTGGACTTGAGCGAAACCGCCGCCTTGCTGACGCCGCTGGAGGGCGGACACAGCCTGAAAGAGCTGGCCTCGGCCAGTCTGGCGCGGCGCTACGAGGCGGTGCGGACCGCGGGCGAGGGCGTCGAGACGATGGATGTGGAGGCGCGGCATCATCTGCGGCTGACGCTGAAAAAGCTGCGCTATGCGGCGGATTTCTTCGCGCCGCTCTATCCGCGCAAGGCGGCGAAGAACGAGATCAAGGCGCTGGGCCGGCTTCAGGACGCCCTGGGGGCGTTCAACGACGCCGCGGTCGCGCCGGTGCTGGCGGCCAAGGCGCTGGCCGCCGCACCCGTCAGGGCGAAAGATCCCGGCATCGAGACCGCCGCCGCCTTTCTTGCCGGATGGGCCGCCTCGCAGGGCGACGCCGCCTGGTCGGAGGCGGCGGCCCGCTGGGGCGCCTTCACCGAGGCCAAGCCTTTTTGGGACTAGCGACTATAGTGGCGGCGAATCGCCTCATAAGGACCGACTGCCCTGACCGCCGCCATCCACCCGCTCGATGCGCTGTTCGCCGAGATCGAAACGCGCAAGAGCGCAGACCCCGAAAAGTCCTACACCGCCAAGCTGCTCGCCGGCGGCCCGCCGCGCATCGCCAAGAAGCTGGGCGAAGAGGCGGTGGAGGCGATCATCGCCGCGCTGGCGGAGGACAAGCCGCATTTCGTCGCCGAATGCGCCGATGTGCTGTACCACCTGCTGGCGCTGATCGCGTCGCGGGATGTGCATCTGCACGAGGTCTATGCCGAGCTGGTCCGCCGCCGCGGCACGTCGGGGCTGGACGAGAAACGCGCCCGCAAGCCGGGTTGAGATTTCACAGAATTTTCCGGAGCCCCGATATGACTGCCCGCACCCTCGCCGCCGCGCTTCTGAGCGCTTCGCTTCTGGACCTGCCCGCCGCCGCATCGCCGCTGGGTTTCGATCTGACGCTGAAGCTGTCGGACAAGCTGAAAACCGAACTGGCGGCGAAGAACGAGACGATCATCCTGCGCGCCAGCTTCTATGGCGATCCGGGCGAGGCCGGCGCGGCGGAGGTGGACGAGATGGGTGTCGTCCAGCTGGGCGAGGAAGAAATCGAGGTCCAGCCGGTCGACGGGGCCGTTGCGATCACCGGCGCGACCGTCGATCCCGCCAAGCTGGCGCTGATCGCAGGCAAACCGTCGGTGAACGTGAACGTCTTTTCGGGCCGCAAATCGTCGCAGGACAATCTGATCTCGTGCGACTTCATCGACGGGCCGGTCGATGAGCTGCTGGCCGCTCCGACGGAAATCGCCTGCGGCCTGATCAGCGAAGATCCGGTGACGGTGATGAAGCCCGCGAAGGGCTAGATCAGCCCGGCCTCGGCCGCGAGGTCCTTGAGCAGCACCTGCGGCCTGGGGCCGATATGCGAGATCACCTCGCCGGCCGCCAGCACGCCGAGACGGCCCGAGACGCCGAGCGGCAGGCCCCGCGCCACGCCGGTGAGGAAACCGGCCGCGAACTGATCGCCCGCCCCGGTCGTATCGACGACCGTGACGCCCGGCGTCGCGTCGATGAGGTGGACGGCCTGGCCCTGGACCACGACCGCGCCTTTTTCCGACCGCGTGATGGCGAAGAGCTTGCCGGTGGCGCGCGCCTGCTGGAACGCTTCGTCGAAGATCTCGGTCTCGTAAAGCGCCAGAAGCTCGCTTTCATTGGCGAAGACGATATCGATCTCGGTCTCGATGAGCTCGACGAACTCGGCGCGGAAGCGCCCGACGCAGAATGAATCGGAGCAGGTGAAGGCGACCAGCGTGCCGGCCTTGCGGGCGGCGGCGATCGCCTTGCGCACCGCGCCCTTCAGGCTGTCGCTGTCCCACAGATAGCCCTCGATATAGAGGATCTTCGACGCCGCGATCAGCGCCTCGTCGATGTCGCCCTCGTCCAGCTCGACCGAAGCGCCCAGATAGGTGTTCATCGAGCGCTGCCCGTCGGGCGTGACCAGGATGACCGACCGGGCGGTCGGGGCGCCCTCTTTCGCGAACGGGGTGTCGAAATGGACGCCGATGGATTTCGTGCCGCCCGCAAAGCCTTCGCCCAGCCAGTCGTCGTGGACGCGGCCGATAAAGGCGCCGCTGGCCCCGAGCGACGCGATTCCGGCGATCGTGTTCGCCGCCGAGCCGCCCGGCGTGATGGTGGTTTCCGACAGCGCGTCTTCCAGCATCTTGGCGCGGTGCGCGTCGATCAGCGTCATCCCGCCCTTGGCGATCTGATGGCGCAGCAGGAACGCGTCGTCGACGCGGGCGATCACATCTACGATGGCGTTGCCGAGTCCGGCGACGTCGAAACGGGCGGTCATGGAAGTCCCTGTAAATTAGGCGGCGTCACGTCGCCCGGCGGGGCGCTTGAGGTCAAGCGCTTTGGTCTTGTGGCGGTAGTCGCAGAGATCGGCGACCGGGCAGTGCGGGCATTTGGGCGTGCGCGCGAGGCAGATATAGCGGCCATGCAGGATGAGCCAGTGATGGGCGTGCGCCAGATATTTCGGCGGCACCCGCTTCAGCAACTTCTTCTCCACCTCAAGCACCGTCTTGCCCGGCGCGAGCCCGGTGCGGTTGGAGACGCGGAAGACATGGGTGTCGACCGCGATGGTCGGTTCGCCGAAGGCGATATTGACGACGACATTGGCGGTTTTGCGCCCGACCCCCGGCAGGGTTTCCAGGATCGTGCGATCGCGCGGCACCTCGCCGCCGAACTCCTCGACCAGCCGCTTGGAGAGGGCGATCACGTTCTTCGCCTTGCCGCGGAAGAGCCCGATCGTCTTGATGTGGTCGCGCACTTCATCTTCGCCGAGCGCCAGCATTTTTTCCGGCGTATCGGCCCGCGCGAAGAGCGGCCCGGTCGCCTTGTTGACCCCCTTGTCGGTCGCTTGGGCCGAGAGCACGACGGCGACCAGCAGCGTATAGGGGTTGACGTAAGCGAGCTCGCCTTTGGGCTCGGGATCGATCGCCGCCAGGCGGAAGAAGAAGGCCTCGATGGCGTCGCGCTTCATGATGCGCCGACTATGCTCGACTTTGGCCAAGCCGTGAATATGGTCTGGCCATGGCTGAAGCGGTCTATTTCGATGCGGTGCTTCACCCCTCGCGGTCGATGACCCGGCGGGGGCTGGTGATCCTCATCTGCCTGGTCATCACGGCGAACATGTCGCTGGCCCTGCGTGCGCTGAGCGCCGGGGGCTGGCCCATCCTGCCCTTTCTGGGGCTGGACGTGGCGGCGCTGGCCGGGGCGTTCTGGCTGAACACCCGCGCCGCCCGGATGCATGAGCGCATCGTGCTGGACGACCGGGCGCTGACCATCACTCATGTCTCGCCCTCCGGCCGCAGCGTGGGCTGGACGTTCGAGCCGGCCTGGGTGCGGGTGTCGGTGGACGAGGCGGCGCGCGAGGGCGGCCGGGTGACGGTGACGACCCACGGCAAGGGCGTGGCGGTCGCGGACTTCCTGACCCCGCGCGAACGGCGCGACATGGCGGCGGCGCTGAACGAGGCGCTGCGCCGCCGGGCGCGCGCGCTGCCGGGCGCCTAGAGCCCGAGAACGTCCTGCATGGAATAGAGGCCGGGCGGCTGCGACGCCCCCCAGATCGCGGCGGCGAGCGCGCCGCGCGCGAAAATGCCGCGCGATTCCGCCTTGTGCGTCAGCTCGATGCGCTCGTGATCGGCGGCGAAGATGACGGTGTGGTCGCCCACCACGGACCCGCCGCGCAACGCCGCAAAGCCGATGCCGCCTTCGGGCCGCGCGCCGGTATGTCCGTCGCGGGCCGGCAGGCGCAGCTCGGCCAAGGGCCGGTTGCGCGCTTCGGCCGCCGCCCGGCCCAGCATCAGCGCCGTGCCCGACGGCGCGTCGACCTTGTGGCGGTGGTGCATCTCGACGATTTCGATGTCGAAGGCGGGGCCGAGCGCCTCGGCGGCGCGCCGGGTGAGCGCGGCGAGCAGGTTCACGCCGAGCGAGAAATTGCCCGACTGGACGATGGGCGCATGGCGCGAGGCGGCGACGATCTTTTTCTGGTCGTCGTCGGAGAGGCCGGTGGTGCCGATGACGTGCACGATGCGGGCCTGCGCCGCGAGGGCGGCGAGGGCGACCGTCGTTTCCGGCGTCGTGAAGTCGATGATCGCGCGGCCATGCAGCACGGCGGCCAGCGCATCCGACGTGACCGGGACGCCGCCGGCATCGCTGCCGAGCGCCGGACTGCCGGGGCGTTCAAGGGCGGCATGAAGCGCGGCGCGCGGATCGGCGGCGATCGCCTCGATCACCGCGCGGCCCATGCGGCCGGCCGCGCCGGAAACGACGATGGGCAGCGGCGCGCTCATGTGAGGGTCAGCCCCGTGGCGGCTTCCAGCGCGGCGATCGCCGACGCGGCGTTGGTGACCTTGATCGTCGTCATGCCCATGTCGCGCGCCGGCTTCAGGTTGACGCCCAGATCGTCGAGATAGACGCAGTGCTGCGGATCGACGCCCAGTGCCTCGATCATCATCTGGTAGATGCGCGGGTCGGGCTTGCGCAGGCCGATCTTGGCGCTTTCGATGACGTGATCGAAGAGCTGCATGACCTCGGCGACATAGAGCGAACGCCCGGTCGCCGACCCGATCTGGTTGGCCGGCAGGTTGTTGGTGATGCAGCCGGTCTTGTGATGCGCCTTCACCCGGCGCAGCGCCTCGACCATCTCGGGGCGGATGTCGCCCGAAAGCAGGCCCACCACGTCGCGGCCGCTGACCTCGGCCCCCAGGGCGCGGGACTCGGCGGCGAACAGGGCGTCGAACTCGTCGAGCGTCACCTCGGCGCGCTCGAACTTCGCCCATGCGTTTTCATAATGATTTTCAGCGTTGGTGCGGCGAATAATGTCTTTCGGCAGGCCCTTTTCCGCCTCGTAGCGGGCGAAGGCCTCGAATGGCGAGGAGGTGATAACCCCCCCGAAATCCCAGATAACGGCGTCGATCATGGCCCTGCGCGTAGCATGGCGCGCGGGCTCAGGCATAGCGCCTTCACGCAGACAGGCCCCGGCTGCTAAGGAGACGACTGTTCAAGTGGAGGGGGCTTTTCCATGTTTCTGAGGATTGCGGCGCTGCTTTTTGCGTCCCTGTTGATCGGGTCGGTTCATGCCGCCTCCCCGGCTGACAATTTCGTCAAGCCGGTGACCTCGCGCGTCGCGATCTCGCCGTCGGGCAAGTATGTCGCCGTGATCACGGCGATCGGCCACGACAAGAAGGCGCTGGCCATCGCCCCGTTCGAGAACGGCAAGATCGGCAAGTTCAAGGGCACCAATCTGGGCGAGATGCTGGTGTCGGACGTGATCTTCAAGACCGATGACCGGCTGATCGTCACCGTGGTCCAGCGCCAGATGGAGGTGCGGGGCGCCCGCGACCGCGACAACAAGGCCGTGACGGTCGACCGTACGCTGGTGCTGGCCATGAACCGCGACGGGTCGGATATCAAGGTTATGATGCCCGACAACGAAATGGGCGCCCAGGTCGCGTCGGCCCTGCGGCAGGACCCCCAGCATGTGCTGCTTGTCTCGCGCAAATCGTCCTACGCCGTCAGCCTGTTCAAGGCCGATATCGCGACGGGTGAGGTGGAGAAGGTCGAGGAAGGGGTCACCCGCAAGGAGGGCACCTCGCGCCGTGAAGCCTATGTGATCACCCAGCGCTATGTCGTGTCGTCGACCGGCGTTCCTTACGCGCGTTACGACTTCAACACCGACACCAAGTCCATTGTCGTCTATGGCCGCCCCGTCGGCGGCTCGTGGACCAAGCTGCGGGAATTCCCGGTGATTTTCGGGGCCCGCCAGATCGAGTTCGGCGGCCTGGCGAGCGACACCACGGCCTATGTCATCGACCGTGCAGGCGAGGATCGCCGCGCGGTGTGGGAATACGACCTGACGACCGGCAAGCCGCTGCGCAAGGTCTTCGCCGACCCGGTGGGCGAGGTCGATGACGTGATCCAGAACGTCTATACCGGCGACATCATGGGCCAGATGGTGATGACCGCCGGCAAGCCCAAATGGGTGTTCACCTCGCGCAACTTCGCCGCCGCCCAGGCGGCGCTGGAAGAAACCTTTCCCGAATATCCCAACATCACCATCCGCGGCTATTCGCAGGATCTGGCGACTTATGTGATCCTGGCCGACGGCCCGTCCAAGCCGCCGGTCTACTTTCTGTTCGACGGCCGCAACGGCGTGGTGTCGGACATGCTGGCGGTGCTGAATGTCGACGCGTCGGGCATGGGGCCGGTGAAGACGCTGACCTGGGCCTCGTCGGACGGGCGCACGATCACCGGCTATCTGGCTCTGCCGGCCGGCGGTTCGACCAACCTGCCGCTGATCGTCATGCCGCATGGCGGGCCGGAAGCGCAGGACGATCTGAACTTCGACCCCTGGCGTCAGTTCCTGGTGAGCCGGGGCTATGCCGTGTTCCAGCCGCAGTTCCGCGGCGGCGACGGCTTCGGCGCGGCCCACGAACAGGCGGGCCACGGCCAGTGGGGCAAGCTGGTGCAGGATGACGTGACCACCGGCGTCGCCAAGCTGATCGCCGACGGGATCGCCGACCCCAAGCGCATGTGCATCTTCGGCTGGTCGTATGGCGGCTATATGGCGATGGCCGGGGCGGCGTTCTCGCCCGATCTCTACAACTGCTCGGTCGCCGGCGCCGGCGTCGCCGACGTCGATCGCATGCTGGCCTGGGAAGGCGAGACCACCAGCCGCGAAAGCCCGGTCTTCAAGTACTGGCTGGACCGCATGGGCGACGCCGCCACGCGTCAGGCCGCGAGCCCGGCCGATTTCGCGGCGAACGTGAAGATCCCGATGCTGCTGATCCACGGCGACAAGGACGAGAACGTGCCGTTCGAACAGTCGGTCATCATGCGCGACGCGCTGACCAAGGCCGGCAAGGATGTGGAGTTCGTCGAACTGCCCGGCGAGGAGCACACGCCGTTCGGCCCGGCGATGATCAAGACGCTGAACGCGATCGAAGCGTTCCTCGCCAAGCACATCAACGGCTAGGCGGCGGCGCCGAGAGCTTTGGCGAGGCGCTCGATCTCGGGCTTGCCGTCGCGCCAGACCGGCGCGGCGGCGGGGCCGAGAAAGAGGCAGGCTTCTGAGGCGAAGATCTCGCCGTCTTCCAGAATCGACAAACGATTGTCGCGCAGCGTCGCGCCGGATGTCGTGATGTCGACGATGACATCGGCGAGCCCGCTGGCGGGCGCGGCTTCGGTGGCCCCGGTCGAGAAGGCGATGCGGTAATCGGCGATCATGTGGCGTGCGAAGAAGGCGCGCGTCAGACGCACATATTTGGTGGCGACGCGCAAAGGCCGTTGCTGGCGCGCCCGGATCTCGAGCGCGATGTCGGCGAGGTCGCTCATGCGCTGGCAGTCGAGCCAGGCCTCGGGTGCGGCGACGACAAGCCGGGCCGGACCGAAGCCGAGACGCTTGACGCGTTCGGGCCCGTTCACGCCGATCACCACGCGGCTGAGGGGATCGTTCGCGCCGTCGAGCGATCCCATGCGCTCGCGCATCACGTCTTCGCCGGTGATGCCGGCATGGAAGTCGCCGCGGGCGAGACGTTCGGCGATCTCGCCGGCCGAAATGAGGATGACGCGAAGGCCGGGCAGCGCCGGGATATGCGTTTCATAGGCGCGCTCGGGCGGCGGCGCGACCTTCAGCCCCGCGCGCTCCAGCAGCGCGAAGCAGTCTTCCTTCAGGCGGCCCTTGCTGGGGATGGCGAAGAGCGCGGTCATGCGCGGCCCTCCGCAATGGCGTCGAGGAAGAGCGCGACGCCGACGGCGGGCGTCTCCGGCCCGCCGAGTTCGCCGATGAGCGCGTCGTAGCGGCCGCCGCTGGCGACGGTGCGCCCGGCGTCGTCGTCGATGCGGAATTCGAGCGCGGTGTAATAGCCGAGCGGCGCATGCACCCCGGCATCGAAGACGATGACGTCTTCGCCCGCCCCCGCCCGCGCCAGTTCGGCGGCGAGCGCCGCGAGCCGGTCGGGCGCGCGGCTGACGACGCCATGCGCCGTGAAAAAGCGTTCCAGCATCAGCGAGGCGTCGGTGAGCGAAGCGCGCAGCGCGAAGAAGGCGGCGATGGCCGATCGCGCTTTGGCGGGGATCGCTTCGGCGGAGGCGCGCCCGGCGCGATCGGCGAGGCGCGCGGCGATGTCTTCCGCCGTGCGTCCGCCGGTGATGACGAGCCCGCCGGCGTCCAGCCGCGCCAGCGTATCGGCGAGCGCCAGATCGCCGTCGAGCGGGGTCAGCGCGGCGCGTGCGCCTTCCGGCGGCAGATGGTCTGCGAGGGCCGAGCCATGCGCTTCGAAGAGGCGCATCAGATGGGTCTGCTGGCGGTTCTCCAACCCCAGGCCGCGCACCAGATCGCCGAAGGCTCCCGCATCGCCCAGCACGACACGCGGCCGGTCGATGCCGCAGGCGGCCAGCGCGCTCAGGCTCAGCACCAGCATTTCGGTATCGGCCTTGGCGGCATCGCGGCCGCCCAGGAATTCGGCTCCGGCCTGCGCGCTTTCGATCAGCGCGCCCGCGCCGTCGTCGGCGAGGCGGAAGACGGGGCCGGCATAGCGCAGCTTCAACTGAGTGGCGCCGTCATAACCGGCGGCCAGCGCCATGCGGCAGACGGGAATGGTGATCTCGGGCCTCAGGCATTTTTCCTCGCCCGTGCCGTCCTCGAAGAACGAGGTGAGACGGCGGAAGCGCTCGCCGAGGCGTTCCAGGAAAATTTCGGCGGGGGCGACGATGGGCGGCTCGACCGGCTCGTAGAGCGCGCCGGCGAAGACGGCGCCGGCCGCCTGACGCGCGGCGTCCAGAGCGGCGCTCATGTCGCGATGTCGGCCAGCATGGCGCGCACCGTCGCAGCCATCTGAGACCGCGCGACGGTGACCTGCGCCTTGGCTTTCGCCACGGCCTTGAAGTCTTCGTTGGTGGTGGCGGTCGCAGCGACCTGCGCGCCGAGCACGAGATTCTTGATCGAGACCGTTCCGGCGGCGAACTCGTCGCCGCCCGCGATGATCGCGACGGGTGAGCCCTTGCGGTCGGCATATTTCAGCTGGGGCTTCATGCCGCCCGTGCCGAGAAAGATCTCGGCGGGAATATTCGCCGCCCGCAGCTCTTCGGCGATGCGGACATATTCG
>JAKOQZ010000287.1 GCA_029778105.1 Pseudomonadota bacterium
GTGATCGTGGCGATCTTCATCGTCGCGGCGGTCATCACCCCGCCGGATGTGGTCTCGCAGCTCCTGCTGGCGATCCCGCTGATGCTGCTGTTCGAAGGCTCGATGGCGATCATGTGGTTCGGCGAACGCCGCGCGCGCAAGGAACAAGCGGCAGAGACGGAGCAAGCTGCGGCGGAATAACCGTCATTGCGAGGAGCCGCAGGCGACGAAGCAATCCAGGGCGTTTGCGCACTGAGCCCTGGATTGCTTCGGCCTGCGGCCTCGCAATGACGATTCAATTTATCACCACCCGGGCATCTTTTCCCCGAAGGTCTGGGCTTCCTCCTGCCCCGCGACATAGATCCGCGCGCCGCCGATCCAGGTTTCGATCACTCGCGCGCTGCGCAATTCGGCCGGGGAGGCGAGCAGCGGGTCGCGGTCGATCATCACGAAGTCGGCTCGCTCGCCTTTCGCCAGCCGTCCGAAGCGCCCCTCCGCGAAGCCGGCGAATGCGCCGTTGGCGGTGAATGCGGCCAGCGCGCCCTCGCGGGTCAGCTTCTCCTGCGCGCCGAACGGCTGCCCGGCGGCGTTTTCGCGCGTGATCGCCATCGCCATGTCGGTGAAGGGGGCAGGCAACGCAGCCTGCGCGCCGGAGGCATAGGCCACTTTCACGCCGGCCTGGGCGACGCTCTGCCACGGCTGGATCGCCGCCGCATCGGTGCCCACGCCGCCCGCGTCCTGCTCCAGCGCGCCGAAGCGGAAAGTCGCCACCGCCTGATCGCCCGCCGCGCGCGCGGCCTGGGCGGTGTCGATCGCCGTCAGCCCTTCCAGCCGCCAGCGCCGCTTCCCCTTGTAGGTCGGCGTCAACTCGGCGATGGCGTCGAGCACGTCCTCCACTGCGGCATGGTCGGGCGCGGCGGTCGCGGTCTGGAAGCTGTCGATGGCCGCGCGGCTCATCAGGTTGCGCAATTGTGTCGTCTCGGGCGCCATCGCGGGCGATTTCAAAGTCGCGCGGTCGGCCGATTTCGCGGGCCGCAGAAACACCCCGTTCAGGCGCAGCTTGTCCTTGTAGAGCCACGGCGTCGGGCCGGGGCCGCCGATCAGCGCCATGTCCTCCACGCTGGCGGCATAGGCCATGATGCGGATGTAGAGCGTCTCCTTGTCGCCCGCGCGGCGATAGGTCTGCCA
>JAKOQZ010000288.1 GCA_029778105.1 Pseudomonadota bacterium
CATGGATGGCGCGGTCGCGGCCGAGCCGGAAACGGCGGCGATCGTCGAGCGGCTGGCCGAGATGGCGACCGCCTTGGCGAACGGTCCCGATCCGGCAACGCCTGCGGGCCTGGTCCAGCTCCTGACCTCGCGTCCCCACCCGGACCTTTGCACCAAGGCCGGCGCCTTCGCCTCCTTCCGCAAGAAGGGCAAATGGACCGCTGCGGCGAAGCAGGCCGGTCTCTCCAAGGCCGACGGCGATCGGCTGAACGACGCCGCCGAGGTCCACTACACCGCCTGCTGCGGCGCCTGGGCCTCGCTTGTGCAGGCCGCCGCCGGTCACACCCTGGCGGCGCTGATCGACGAGGCGCGTCCGATCCTGCAACGCTATCGCGACCACAAGCGCGCTAGCGCCCAGCTCGATTTCGACGATCTGATTTTCGCCGCGCGCGACCTGCTGCGCGACCATGACGACGTCCGTCGTGCGCTCGGGCAGCGTTTCGCCCACGTCCTCGTCGACGAGTTCCAGGACACCGATCCCCTGCAAACCGAGATCTTCTGGCGCCTTTGCGGCGAGCCGGTCGATGGGGCGGACGGCTGGACTGGGTTCCGCATCCGGCCAGGCGCGCTCTTCCTGGTCGGCGACCCCAAGCAGGCGATCTATCGCTTCCGGGGCGCCGATGTCGGCGCCTATGTGCAGGCGCGCGACGCTTTCCGTGACCAGGACCCCGGCAGCCTCCTGTCGATCTCCACCAATTTCCGCTCCTGCGCCTCGATCCTCACCTTCGTCAACGAGCGATTCGAGGTCGCGCTCTCGGCCGATGGGCAGCCCGGCTTCACCGCGCTCGATCCGTTCCATGACGATCGCGGTGGCCTGTGCGTGGCGGCCCTCGACATCGCCGTGGCCGATGAAAACGGCAAGGCCACCGCCGAGCAGCAGCGTGACGCCGAGGCCGACGCCATCGCCGATCTGTGCGCCCGGCTGATCGAAAGCCACCCCATCATCGATCGTCGCAGCGGAGCCGAGCGCCCCTGCCAGCCGGGCGACATCGCCTTGCTGGCGCCGACCGGCGCGGAGCTGTGGCGCTATGAGGAAGCCTTGGAACGCCGCGGCGTCCCCGTGGCGACCCAGGCCGGCAAAGGGCTGTTCCGCCGCCAGGAGGTCCAGGACCTGATCGCGCTGACCCGCGTCCTCGCCGATCGCCGCGACACGCTGGCGCTCGGCGCGCTGCTCCGCGGGCCTCTGGTCGGCCTCACCGAGGAAGAACTCCTGGACATCGTGTGGGGGCTTCCGCGCTCGGAGGAGAAGCCCGATCGGATTCCTCGTCTGGACCTCAGCATCGACCCCGCCGTCATCGGGCATCCGCTCGCGCGCGAGGTCATCGAGCGGCTGCAATCGCTTTCCCGGCGCGGCAACAGCACGACCCCGCACGAGCTGCTGTCGCAGGCCGTGGACGTGATGCGCGTGCGTCCGCTCCTCCTCGAACGCCATCGCGGCCAGGCCGAGCGCGCGCTCGCCAATGTCGATCTCTATCTCAGCCTGTCGACCGGCTACGCCGTGCGCGGCCTGCGCGCCTTCGCCGAGGCGATGAC
>JAKOQZ010000289.1 GCA_029778105.1 Pseudomonadota bacterium
CGCATCTGGTTACGCACCATCCGGAGTCAGGGATCTTGTAGATGTAGCTGGAATGCGTCCCCTGTCGTGGGTGCCATGGTTTTTCTTTTGTTGGCGAATAATACCGGCTAGCTATGCATGATCAAGGCATTTGTCATTTGAGTGGCCGGGGGGCAGCGGTCCGGGACGGCCGTACATGCCGAGATCTTTGCGTCGGCGCGCACTCTGCGTTAAAAGAGGTTCTCATCACGCATCACCTGCCCGTTCAAGATGACCAAAGGACATTCCATGCATAACCTCAAGGACGGCGCGCTCCTACGCCAGCAGTGCTACATCGACGGCGCGTGGGTCGGCGCCGATAGCGGCGCCACCATTGGCGTGAACAATCCGGCGACCGGCGAGGCGATCGGCAGCATTCCAAAGATGGGCGCGGCCGAAACGCGGCGGGCGATCATTGCCGCCAATGCCGCGCTGCCCGGCTGGCGCGCGAAGACGGCGGCCGAACGCGGCAAGCTCTTGCGCCGCTGGTCCGGGCTGATGCTGGAGAACCAGGCGGATCTGGCGCTGATCATGACTTCCGAACAGGGCAAGCCGCTGGCCGAAGCCAGGGGCGAGATCGCCTATGCCGCGAGCTATCTCGAGTGGTTCGCCGAGGAAGGCCGGCGCGCCTACGGCGAGATTATTCCGCCGAACGGGCCGGATCGCCGGCTGCTGGTGACGCGCGAGCCGGTCGGCGTCTGTGCCGCAATCACGCCGTGGAACTTCCCGGCGGCGATGATCACGCGCAAGGCCGGCGCCGCGCTGGCGGCGGGTTGCACGATGATCGCAAAGCCGGCGACGCAGACGCCGTTCTCGGCGCTGGCGCTGGCCGAACTCGCTGAGCGCGCCGGCATCCCGAAGGGTGTGTTCAGCGTCGTCACCGGCGCCGCACGCGACATCGGCGGCGAAATCTGTGCCAACCCGATCGTGCGCAAGCTGTCCTTTACCGGTTCGACCGAGATCGGTTCGCAACTGATCGCCCAGTGCGCGCCGACGGTGAAGAAGCTCTCGATGGAACTCGGCGGCAACGCGCCCTTCATCGTCTTCGACGACGCCGACCTCGACGCGGCCGTCGCCGGCGCCATCGTCTCGAAGTACCGCAACGCCGGCCAGACCTGCGTCTGCGCCAACCGCCTGCTGGTGCAGGACGGCGTCTATGACGCCTTCGCCGAGAAGCTCGCCGCCGCCGTCGCCGCGCTCAAGGTGGGCAACGGCGTCGAGGACGGTGTGAACCAAGGGCCATTGATCGACGCGGCCGCTGTCGCCAAGGTCGAAGAACTGCTCGCCGACGCGACGGCCAAGGGCGCGCGCATCCTGTGCGGCGGTCAGCGGCACGCGCTCGGCCGCACCTTCTTCCAGCCGACCATCGTTGCCGATGTGACACCGGACATGCGCATGGCGCGCGAGGAAATCTTCGGGCCGGTCGCGCCGCTCTTCCGCTTCAAGGACGACGCCGAGGCGATCCGCATGGCCAACGACACCGAATTCGGCCTCGCTTCCTACTTCTACGCACGCGACGTCGGGCGCATCTTCCGTGTTTCGGACGCGCTCGAATACGGCATGGTCGGTGTCAACACCGGGCTGATCTCGACGGAGATCGCGCCCTTCGGC
>JAKOQZ010000290.1 GCA_029778105.1 Pseudomonadota bacterium
CAGCAACCGCGTCGGGCAGCTTTCGATGATGGCCGGCGCGATGCTCGAATTGTCGATGTCGCTGAGCGACTGCGTGGCGAAGATGACCGATGCGTTCTTCTTGCGCAGCGTCTTCAGCCATTCGCGGAGCTGGCCCGCGAACCCTTCATCGTCCAGCGCCAGCCAGCCCTCGTCGATGATGAGCAAGGTCGGTCGCCCGTCGAGTCGGTCGCCGATGCGGTGGAAGAGATAGGAAAGCACCGCGGGCGCTGCCCCCGTGCCGACCAGGCCCTCGATCTCGAACGCCTGCACAGCGGCCGAGCCGAGATGTTCGGCTTCGGCGTCGAGCAGCCGGCCATAGGCCCCGCCGACGCAGAACGGACGGAGTGCCTGCTTCAGATCGTTGGACTGAAGCAGCACCGACAGGCCGGTGATGGTGCGTTCCCCGATCGGCGCGGAGGCCAGCGAGGTCAGCGCGGTCCAGATGTGCTCCTTCACCTCGGGCGTGATCTGGATCGCTTCGCGCGTCAGGATGGCGACGATCCAGTCGGCGGCCCAGGCGCGCTCATAGGTATTGTCGATGCGCGCGAGCGGCTGAAGCGAGACGGAGAAGTCGTCACCCTCGGTCAGCCCGCCGCCGAGATCGTGCCAGTCACCGCCCATGGCGAGCGCGGCGGCGCGGATGCTGCCCCCGAAATCGAAGGCGAAGACCTGAGAGTTGGCATAGCGCCGGAACTGCAAGGCCATGAGGGCGAGCAGCACGGACTTGCCCGCGCCTGTCGGCCCGACGACGAGCGTGTGGCCAACGTCTCCGACATGGAGGCTCAACCGGAACGGCGTCGAGCCTTCGGTCTTGCCGTAAAGCAAGGGGGGGCTACCTAAATGCTCGTCCCGTTCCGGCCCAGCCCACACCGCCGAAAGCGGGATCATGTGGGCGAGATTCAAAGTGCTGATCGGGGGCTGGCGCACGTTGGCGTAGGCGTGGCCGGGCAAAGAGCCGAGCCATGCGTCCACCGCGTTGACGGTCTCGACCATGGCCGTGAAGTCGCGGCCCTGGATGACCTTCTCGACAAGGCGCAGTTTTTCGTCGGCAAGACGCGGATCGGCGTCCCACACCACGATCGTCGCGGTGACATAGGCCATGCCGGCGACATCGGCGCCCAGCTCCTGCAAGGCCATATCGGCGTCGGCCGCCTTGTTGGACGCATCGGTATCGACCAGCGCCGACGCCTCGTTCGTCAGGACTTCCTTGAGGATCGCGGCGATCGACTTGCGCTTGGCGAACCATTGGCGGCGGATTTTGGTCAGCAGCTTGGTCGCGTCGGTCTTGTCGAGCAGGATCGCGCGGGTCGACCAGCGGTAGGGGAAAGCGAGCCGGTTGAGATCGTCGAGCAGGCCGGGCGTCGTCGCGGTCGGAAAGCCGATGATGGTGAGGACCCGCAGATGCTCGCTGCCAAGGCGCGGTTCGAGCCCGCCGGTCAGCGGCTGATCGGCGAGCAGCGCATCGAGATAGACCGGCGTTTCCGGCACGCGGACGCGGTGGCGTTTCGTGGAAACCGTCGAATGGAGATAGGTCAGCGTCTCGGTATCGTCGAGCCAGCCGCATTCGGGCATGAAGCCGTCGAGCAGCGCCAGCACGCGGTCGGTGCGGTCGATGAAGCCGCGCATCACCTCATGGGGATCGACGCCGGTTTGCTCGCGGCCCTCGTATAGCCATGTCTCGGCCCGGGCGGCGTCCTCGGCGGGCGGCAGATAGAGGATGGTCAGGAAATAGTCCGACACGAAATGGATGCCGGCTTCCTCGAAATCGGCCTTGCGTTCCTCTTCCACCAGGCCGGACGCAGCATCGGGGAACGGGCTGTCGGGATAAGTCGCGGCCTCGCTGCGCTGCGCCTCGACGAAAATGCTCCAGCCGGAGCCGAGCCGGCGGAAGGCGTTGTTGATGCGGCCGGCGACCGCGACCAGCTCGGCGGCGACGGCGCTATCGAGATCGGGGCCACGGAAGCGCGCCGTGCGCTGGAACGAGCCGTCCTTGTTCACGATGACGCCGGGGCCGACGAGCGCGGCCCAGGGCAGGAAGTCGGCAAGGCGGGCTGCGGCGCGGCGATATTCTCTGAGATTCATCATGGGCGTCGCCTCCCTCAGACCGCGAGAAAGGCCGGGACGCGCAGATGGCGTCGGCCGACTTCCACGAATTGCGGATCGCGCTTGGCCGCCCAGACCGCCGCGACATGGCCGATGGCCCAGATCGCGAGGCCGACCAGCCAGAGGCGCAGTCCGAGGCCCACGGCTCCGGCCAGCGTCCCGTTGAGGATCGCGATGGAACGGGGCGCACCGCCGAGCAGGATGTGCTCGGTCAGTGCGCGGTGAACCGGGACGGTGAACCCCGGCACATCCAGTTGCTCAAAGGCGACGGCCATCAGACCAGCGCCCCGCCGCCGAAGCTGAAGAAGCTCAGGAAGAACGAGCTGGCGGCGAAGGCGATCGACAGGCCGAACACGATCTGGATCAGCTTGCGAAAGCCGCCCGACGTGTCGCCGAAGGCGAGCGCCAGGCCTGTCGCGATGATGATGATGACCGCGACGATCTTGGCCACGGGGCCTTCGATCGACTGGAGGATTTTCTGGAGCGGCGCTTCCCACGGCATCGAGGAGCCGGAGGCGTGGGCGGCGGGCGCCAGGACGAGATTGACGTAAGCGACGGCGGCGGCGGTCGCGACGGTGCGACGGACGCGCATGGGGATGCGGATCATGAAGGTTCTCCAGGTTGGTCAAGGGTTGCGGGGCTGATGCGGTAGTCCCCGTCCGGGCCGAG
>JAKOQZ010000291.1 GCA_029778105.1 Pseudomonadota bacterium
CGGCCTCGGCGACCTGGCCAATGACCGGATCGGCGACCGGCTCGTCCTGGAATGGAATATCCTCGACAGCCTCGGGGGCCAGATCGCCCTCCGGCACATCGCCCGAAAACGCCTCACCGATCGCCGCCGCGTCGGTCAGGACATCCAGCTGCGGCGTGATGGCTTCCTGGGGCGCGGCAGGCGCAGATGGCTCCGCCGGCGTTGCCGCCGCCGCCGGCTCGCGTTCCAGCACCGCCTCGGAAACCCCGACCTCAACCGCCTCAGGCGGCGTCTCGTGCATCGACCCGAACAGATGCGCGACTTCATCCATATCCTGAGGCCGATCCGCCGGATCTGGCTGCAGCAGACGCGTCAGCACCGGCACCATGGCCGGCGGCAGATCGTCGAGCGCCGGCACCTGCAGCCGCTTGGCTTTGGCCGCTTCGACGTCACGCCCCATGTCGAGCGGCTTGCCGCGGGCAAACGCCGCCATCAGCAGGCCGAAAGCATAGATGTCGATCGACGGCCCCAGCTTGGTGCCATCAAAGGCGAATTGCTCGGGCGCGGCGTAGCTGAACTTGCCGGCGAAGGCGCCGCCCAGCGCATCGGCCTCGCCGCCCATGCGGGCGATGCCGAAGTCGATCAGGGTGGATTCCGACAGATCGCCCTGGGTGACGATGACGTTGTCCGGCGCAAGGTCACGGTGAACGATGCCGCGTTTGTGCGCCGCAGCGAGGCCCGAAGCCAGGCGAACGGCGACGGAGCGCACCTCGTCGAGACTCGGCGTATTGGCGCGCCGCCATTCGCGCAAGGTCGGCCCCGGCACGAACTCGGTCACCAGATAGAACTGGTCCGAATCCGCGATGCGCCCGAACACCCGGTATTGAACCACCGCCGGATGCTTCAGCCGCAACAGCGCATTGGCTTCCAGCTTGAGAAGCTGCGCGAAGCGCTCGCTCGCCGCCACGTCGGCCAGCAGCAGCTTCAGCGCGACGCGTTCGTCCTCGTTGTGGATATTCGCCGCTTCATAGACGGCGCCGAAACCGCCGGCGCCGAGGCGGCGCACGATACGGTACTGGCCGACTTCATCGCCCGGCAGCAGATCGCCCGGCCCCCCGCCACGCAGCCGCACCGAGACCAGCTTCTCGCTGGTCGAGGGCGCTCCGCTGACCCCGGAGATCATGCCGGTCGATGGCTGCGTCGCGGCCGTACCGCGCGACGGCTCGACCAGATCGCTCTTCATCACGATCGTCGAACGCTCGAAATCGAGCTCTTCGGCATCCGACGGCTGCGACGGCTCGACGGGCGAAACCGGCAGAGGCGCCGCAGCGCCGACCCTGCCGCGCAGCTGGACGATCACCTCGCCGAGTCCGGCCGTGCCGGACGTCCACGTCCGCAGATCGGCGCACCGCAATTGACGAAAGCCCAAGGGCGGTTTGTCGACATCCTTGAGCACCGGCAACAGCACGCCGCGCTCGAAGGCTTCCTGGGCGACGTCTCGCACCCAGTTGGAGTTACGCGAAGCGCTCGACCACACGGTGATGATCGCCTTGGCGGCCGCCAGCTCGTCCTCGACGTCGCGCTGCGCCTCGCCAAGGCCCGGCGACAGGTCCCACAAGACATCGAATCCGGCCGACGACAGCTCGCGTGCGAGCGTGCCGGCCCAAACCCGGTCTTCAGGCGCAAAACTGATAAAGACGTCGGCCACGAATACGACGCTCGAAGGGAAAACCTGCCGGACGTTAGCAGGGTCCGCTTCGAGCGCCAGCCGTGAGGGGCTCAGTCACCCAGGCGAATTGCCGCAAAACTCAGGTCGCCGCCCCGGTTCAGCAGGAACAGGACCACGCGATTACGCGCATTGACCGCCTCGCCCACCTTATCGGCGACGGCCTGGGCGGTCGCGACCTCCTGCTGCCCGACCTCGACGATCACGTCGCCCACCCGGATGCGACCTTCCGCAGCCGCAGCGCCGGCGGGCGAATCCTGGCTGATCTCGGTGATGACGACGCCCTGGACGTCCGCCCCGATGGAAAAGCGCTCACGAAGCGCATCGGTCAATTCCGCGACCGTCATGCCCAGCGCGTCGATTCGGGCCGCGCCGGCCTCAACTTCGGCCGGCGGTGTCGGCTCGGGCGTCGGCGCTTCGGGCGCCGCCCCGCTCTTCTCGAAGTCTTCCAGCCGCTCGAGCGTGACGTTCAGCGTGACCGACTGGCGATCGCGCCAGACTTCGACGGATGCGGTCTTGCCGATTTCGCTATCGGCGATCGCGCGCGGCAGGGCGCGGCTGTCGCGCACATCCTTGCCGTCGAATTTGAGGATGACGTCCTGGGCCTTGATACCGGCCTTCTCCGCCGGGCCGCCCGGCGTGACTTCGGCGACCAGCGCACCGCGCGCCTTGTCCAGCCCGAGGCCTTCGGCAAGCTCGGGCGTGACCGCCTGGATACGCACGCCGATCCAGCCGCGCCGCGTCTCGCCGTACTGGATCAGCTGATCCACCGTGTGCCGCACGATCGACGAGGGAATCGCGAAACCGATGCCGATCGAGCCGCCCGAAGGGGAAATGATGGCGGAGTTCACGCCGATCACATTGCCGTCCATGTCGAACAGCGGACCGCCCGAGTTACCCCGGTTGATGGCCGCATCGGTCTGGATGAAATCGTCATAGGGCCCGGCCGCGATATCGCGATTGCGCGCCGAGATGATGCCGGCCGTCACCGTGCCGCCCAGCCCGAAGGGATTGCCGATGGCCATCACCCAGTCGCCGACGAGCGCCTTGTCGCTGTCGCCGAAGGAGACGGCGGGCAAGGGCGTGGCCGACTTGACCCGCAGCACCGCCAGATCGGTCTTCTCGTCCTTGCCGACGATATCTGCCTTGAGGCTGAGGCCGTCGGGGAAGTTGACCGTGATCTCGTCGGCGCCCTCGATGACGTGATTATTCGTGACGATCAGACCCTGCGGGTCGATCACGAAGCCCGAACCCAGCGACGTGACCTGACTGTCGCGCTGCTGGTCGTAATAGTCCTTGAACATCTCCTCATAAGGCGACCCCGGCGGAAACTGGGGCATCTCATTGACGTCTTCGCGCTCGATCTTCTGGCTGGTCGAGATGTTCACGACAGCCGGCGAGAGCCGCGCGGCGAGGCCGGAGAAGCTGTCCGGCGCAGGGCGCGCAAGCGCCGGAGCCGCCAGAGCCAGGGCGATCGCGCCGCAGCGCAGAAGAGCGAACGAAGCCACGAGGGAACTCCCGCTTCAGGCGCGCACCGCGCCGGAGAACTGCATCTTGCCCGACATGCGCGCCGATTTTGATAACAATGCGGCGAACGGCGGGCGCACCGGATGCGCCCGCCTCTGGGCCTATTGCGGGGCCGGGGCCGCAGCCGGCCTGCCGCCGGACGGGTTGGCGCCGGCCTTGAAGTATTTGAGGAACGAGGAGTCCGGCGACAGCACCATGGTGGTGTCGCTGCCCTTCATCGAGTCCTCATAGGCCTGCATCGAGCGATAGAACTCGAAGAACGACGGGTCCTTCGAATACGCCTCCGCATAGATGTGGTTGCGTTCGCCGTCGCCCTGGCCGCGCAGGATCGCCGCCTGCTTCTGCGCCTCGGCGATGATGATGGTGGCCTTTTTCTCGGCCTCCGCCCGGATGACCTGAGCCGCCTGATCGCCCTTGGCGCGGATCTCGGCGGCTTCTTTCTGTCGCGCGGTCTTCATGCGCGCGAAGATCGCGTCGCTGTTGGCCTGGGGCAGATCGGCCCGGCGGATACGCACGTCAACGATCTCGATGCCCCAGTTCTGGGCTTCGTTGTTCGTTCCGGTGCGGATCGCCTGCATCAGTTCGGCGCGGTTGGTCGACAGCAGCGCCTGGAACGGCCGGGCAGCCAACGCCGCCTTGATGTTCGAGCTGAGCGCCGTGCCGATCCGCTGTTCGGCCTGATCGATATTATTGACCGCCTGATAGAACAGCAGCGGGTTCACGATCCGGTAGCGGGCGAACGCCGAAACGACGACGCGCTTCTGGTCCTTCGACAGTGATTCCGTCGCCGGAGCGTCGATTTCAAGAATGCGCTTCTCGAAATAGACGACGTTCTGGATGAACGGGATCATGACATAGAGTCCGGGCTCCGTGACCGTCCGCTTGTGATTGCCGAGTTCGACCACGATGGCCTGCTCGCGCTGATCGACCACGAAGAACACGAAGTTCCACAGGAAGAACAGCGTTCCGAAAATAGCTGCGAAAACGATGAGAAGCGTGCGCATCAGCGTGCCCCTCCTGTCGAGGCCGGTTCGGAAGGTTTGGGCCTGAGCTGATCGAGCGGCAGATAGGGCACCGCGCCCTCGCCATCGAGGATGATCTTGCTGGAATTGCCCAGAACGCGCTCCATCGTCTCCAGATAGATGCGCTCACGGGTCACTTCCGGGGCCAGCCTGTACTGCTCATAGACCGAGAGGAAGCGCTGGGCCTCGCCCTGCGCTTCGGCGACCGTCTGCGCCTTGTAGGCCTCGGCCGCCTGGGTGATCTGCGAGGCTTCGCCTTCGGCCGCCGGGACACGCTGGTTGCGGAAGCCTTCGGCCTTGTTGCGCGCCGACTCCGCGTCGGCCACCGCCGCCTGGACGTCGCGGAAGGC
>JAKOQZ010000044.1 GCA_029778105.1 Pseudomonadota bacterium
CAGCATCTGCCCCGGGTAGATCTTGTCCGGATGCGTGAGCATCGGCTTGTTCGCCTCGAAGATCACCATGTACTTGTTGGCGTCGCCGTAGTGCTCCTTCGAGATCTTCGACAGCGTGTCGCCGCGCACCACCGTGTACCAGCGGCTCTCGTCGTAGGTCTCGAGCACGCTCATCTGGTCGTCGACGTGCGACACGCCCGACACGTTGCCGCAGCACAGCACGATCTTCTCGCGTGTCTGCTGGTCGGGGGCCACGCCCATCACCGTGACGGTGCCGCTGGCGCCGTCGAATTTCACGGTGAGCGCGGTCGCATCCAGATTCATCGACCGGATGTACGTGACGATGGCCGCGGCCGCGGCCTCGTTCGCGGCGTCGGGTGAAGCGGCGGCCGGCGCCGCCTGAGCGGTGCCCTTGCCGAACAGCTTCTCGCCGGCTTCCTTGATGAACGACAGCAGTCCCATGTGCATCTCCCTGGAAGAGGGGTCGGAGGACCCCGGTGGTGATCGCCGCGCGTTGCGGCGGTCCGCAGGGCTCGGCGATCCGCTCCGATGGTACACGCCTGAACCGGGCCCTCCGTCGACCGCGGCGCGGTGCCGGGAGACCGGGGCGGCGGCGCGCAGATCGGCCCCGCGGCGGGGATATCGGACCGGCGGCGCCTGAGCCGGGCTTGAAATCGGCGATCCGGCCCCAATGTCCGGAAGGTTTTCACGCAAGTGTCTGATTTTCCTGAGGGGAGCCGATGCAGCACAACGAATTCGAGGGGCAGCCCGGGGCGCCGGGCGCCGACGCCGGGGTGCGCGCCGCAGAACCGGCCCATGCGCCCGACACGGCGGCCGCGGCGGGCGGCGCCGACGGGCTCGAGGCCCGGCTGGCGGCGGCCGAGGCCAAGGCCGCCGAGCACTACGACCTGTACGTGCGGGCGGTGGCCGACATGGAGAACGTCCGGCGCCGGGCGCAGGAAGACGTGTCCAAGGCGCACAAGTACGCGATCGAATCGTTCGCGGAGAGCCTGCTGCCGGTGCGCGACAGCCTGGAGCTGGCGCTGAAGACCGAGAACGTCAGCCTGGAGAGCATGCGC
>JAKOQZ010000045.1 GCA_029778105.1 Pseudomonadota bacterium
GATGCGGACAAGGATTTCGACTGGTTCGCGCCGCGGGTCGGCCTGCTGTGGGAAAGCGAGAGCGGCATCCAGGTCTACGCCAACTACACCCGTTCGGTGGAGCCGCCGCATTACGGGGCGCTGGTGCAATCGCCCTATCCCGGCTTCGTGCCGGTGGAGCCGCAAAAGGCCTGGACGGCCGAAATCGGCACGCGCGGGCGCTGCGGCGCCTTGGTGTGGGATGTGGCGTTCTATCGTTCGCAGATCGAAGGCGAGCTGCTGAGCTTTATCGTGCAGCCGGGATATCCGGCCGCCTTTTTCAATGCCGGCGACACGATCCATCAGGGCATCGAAGCGAGTCTCGACTGGCAGATCATCGCGGGCGGCAAGGGCAAGGATCGCCTGACGTTGCGCCAGAGCTGGACGTGGTCGGACTTCCGCTTCGAGGACGATGCCGTCTATGGCGACAACCGCCTGCCGGTGGCGCCGGAGAACCAGTATCGCATCGCGCTGAAATACGAGAGCGCGGCAGGCTTTTTCATCGAGCCTTCGATCGACTGGCGGCCGGGCAGCACCTTTGTCGATTACGCCAATACGCTGAAGGCCCCGGGCTATACGCTGGTCAATCTGGACCTCGGCTACAGCTTCGAGAACGGCGTGACGCTGTTCCTGGATCTCAGGAACCTGACCGACGAGCGCTATGCCGCCGAGTTCGGCGCCGTCACCAACGCCACGATCGCATCGACCACCGTCTTCTATCCCGGCGAGGGCCGTTCGGCCTTTGGCGGCATCACCGTTCGTTTCTGAAAGGACAAGTCGTGAAGACCATCATCGCCGCGACGGCGGCTCTGACACTGGCGGGCACGGCCAGCGCCCATATCGTTCTGGCCGAGGACACGGCGAAAGCCGGCAGCTACTACGCCGGCTTCTTCCGCGTCGGACATGGATGCGACGGGAAAGCGACCACCGCCATCCGCATCACCATCCCCGAGGGCGTGCTGACCGCGCGCCCCCAGGCCAAGCCCGGCTGGACCCTCGCCATAGAGAAGGCGCCGCTGGCCGAGCCGGTCAAAGGCGAAGGCGGGCATGAGATCGCCGAGCGCGTGGCGGCGATAAGCTGGACCGGCGAACTGAGCCCCGAACAGTTCGACGAGTTCGGCGTGCTGATGAAACTGCCGGACGGCGCAGGGCCGCTTTACTTCCCGACCGTGCAGCGCTGCGGCGAGGCCGAGATCGCGTGGACGGACATCCCCGCGCCCGGACAGGCCTGGCACGACGTGCCGCACCCCGCGCCCATCCTCACGCTGGCGGCGGCCGACGACGCCAGCGCGATGGCGCAGGGCGCGGCGACCGCCGGGGCGCTGTCGATCCAGCATGCATGGGTGCGCGCGGCGATCGCAGGCGGCAACGGCGCGGCCTATGCCCAGATCGCCAATAGCGGCGCGGCCGACCGGCTGATCGCAGTGAAGGGCGATATCGCCCCGGCCATCGAGATTCACGAGATGACGATGGTGGACGGTGTGATGCAGATGCGCCGCGTCGACGGGCTGGATATTCCGGCCGGCGGCGCGGCCGAGCTGAAGCCCGGCGGCTATCATGTGATGATGATCGGGC
>JAKOQZ010000046.1 GCA_029778105.1 Pseudomonadota bacterium
AGGGCCGGACGGGCGAACTGGTAGAAGGCGACCATCGCCGCGACCGGATTGCCGGGCAGGCCGAACAGCCAGGCGCCGCGAGGGTCTGCCTCGCCGCCCGTGCCGATGCGACCGAAGGCCAGCGGTCGGCCCGGTTTCATGGCGATTTTCCAGAACAGCACTTCGCCCAGGCGGGCCATGACCTCGCGGGTGAAATCGGCTTCGCCGACCGATACGCCGCCGCTGGTGATGACCGCGTCGGCGATGGAGGCGGCCTCGCGGAGCGCGGATTCGAGGGCGTCGGGGGCGTCGCGGACGACGCCGACGTCGATGACGTCGAGGCCGAGGCGGGTCAGCATGCCGAAGAGGGTGTAGCGGTTACTGTCGTAAATCTGGCTGTCGCGGGCGGTGTGACCGATGGAGACGATTTCGTCGCCGGTCGAGAAGAAGGCTACCCGCGGGCGACGGCGCACGGCCACTTCGCCGATGCCCAGGGAGGCGACGAGCCCCAGTTCGGCGGGCCGGATCAGACGTCCGGCGGGCAGCGCGGGGAGGCCGGCACGCAGGTCTTCGCCGGCGCGGCGCACGTTCTGGCCCTTGCGCTGGCCGGGCGGGATGGTCACGTGGCCATCGGCGACGCGGACGACTTCCTGCATCGCGACGCTATCGACCCCGGCGGGAAGGCGGGCGCCGGTCGTGATGCGAACCGCCTGGCCGGGACGGATGGCGCCGTCGAAAGCCCGACCGGCAAAGGCGGCACCGGCGATCGGGAGAGTGGTGTCGCCGTTCGGGTCGAGATCGTCGGCGGCAAAGCCGTAGCCATCCATCGCCGAGTTGTCGTAGGCGGGAACGTCGATGGGCGACAGGATGGCTTCGGACAGCACACGGCCAAGGGCGTCGCGCAGTGGAATGCGCTCGACGCCGCACACCGGCTTGATGGCGTCGACGATGAGTTGGCGGCCGAGGTCGACGGAGAGGCCGTCGGGGGCGTAGGCGGTGTGCTGGCCGAACTGTTGGGCGAGGGTCGTCACCGGGGCGGATCTCCTGCTTCATGGGCGCGGAGTTCTTCCGGCGTGTTGATGTTGGCAAAGGCGTCGGGTGCGTCGTCGAAGGGGCAGGGCACCCACTTGAGGCGCTGCAGCCAGTTCTCGAAGCGCCGCCCGCCGGCACGCATGAAGGCCTGCAGGTCGGGCAGTTCGTCGGTGCGCATCAGGCTGAACACCGGGTGAAGGCGGTCGCCGGTTCGGGCTACCGCAACGCTGGCCTTTGCCGCCGTGAGGGTGTCCGCCAGGCGGCTGACGAGGTCGGGCGGCAGGAAGGGGGAGTCGCAGGGCGCGCACACGAGATAGGGCGTCGGACAGGCGGCGAGGCCGGCTTCGAGTCCGGCCAGCGGTCCGGCAAAGCCGTCGATGCGATCGGCGATCACCGGGGAGCCGAAGCGGGCGTAGTGCTCGAGGTTGCGGTTGGCATTGACCAGCAGCCTATCGACCTGGGGCGCGAGGCGTTCGATTACGTGGTCGATCAGCGGTCGGCCGCCGAACGGGGCCAGGCCTTTGTCGATGCTGCCCATCCGGCGCCCGCGGCCGCCGGCAAGGATGAGGCCGGTGATGGTTTGCTTGCTGGCCGGTTTCATGTCAGCCACCGATATAGGACATTTCTATCTTGCGCAGCGCGGCGGTTTCGGCGCTGCGGATTTCGGAATAGCGATCGTTGCGTCCGCTCCAGATCTGGCCGATGACCGCGGACAGTTCGGCGTCGCTGCGCTTGGCGCGGATCAGTGCGCGCAGGTCGTGGCCGCTCTGGGCGAACAGACAGGTGAACAGCCGGCCTTCGGTGGACAGCCGGGCACGGGTGCAGGTGCTGCAGAAAGCCTGGGTGACCGAGGAGATCACGCCGATTTCGCCGCTGCCGTCGGCGTAGCGCCAGCGCTCGGCGACTTCGCCGGTGTAA
>JAKOQZ010000047.1 GCA_029778105.1 Pseudomonadota bacterium
CGCTCGAAGCGAACGTCTAGTCCGCCTGCCGCGCCACCACGGTCGGCTTGGCCGAGGGCACAGGCACCGGATTGGCCTCATCCACCTGCGGCACTTTCACCGGCACGACAGCAGCCGGCGGCGCCGAAGGCTGCGCTGCGGGCGTCTTGGCCGGCGCCGGCGCGGGAACCGGATCGGCCGCGCGCGCCGTCTGGACGGGCGGCGGCGTAGGCAAAGGCGAAGGAACCGGCGCGGCAGCGACGACAGGCGCGGGCGTCGGAGACGGCGCGGCGGCGACGACCACCTCCCGGCGCGGCTTGCTCGCGTCATAGGCCGCGCGGCCGCGCATGTTCCCCGGCGGGTTATAGCGGCACACCAGAAAGTCATAGACCTTCCCGCGCGCCACGGCGCAGCCCACTTCCGTCGTCGTCGACCACACCATCGCGGTGTAGTGCCCCACGTCGGCCCAGTTGCCGGTCTTGCTGACATTGGGGTGGGCCGCGCCGGGAATGTAGTTCGCGCGTTCGGCCAGCCAGCCCGCCACCATCTGCGTCGCCGTCCGCCGGCCCACCGCGTTCATGTAGAGATTCTCGCCATGCGTGCGCTGCGCGGCATGCGTCATCGCCCCGCTCGCCGCCAGACCGTTCGCCCAGGCCTCGGCCTCGGCGGCCAGCGCATCGCTCCAGACCAGATCGGGCACGCCCACGGCGCGCCGCTCGGCATTATGCGCCGCCAGAATTTCGGCCTGAAAAGTCCGGTCGCTGACCTGCGGCACGCTCGACATCACCACCGGCGACGCCAGTGCCGGGCCTGCGCCTGTCAGGGCGACCGCAACGGCGAAAGCCGCCATGCGCCTGTGTCGAGTCGTGAACATCCCGAGCGCTTCCTGCGCGGCCAATATGGCGAAACCATGCCCGCATCCGGAATATAAGCAAGCCGCGCGGGCAACCGCGCCCTAGTCCCGGCAGGTGAACGAGGGGCGAATGCCGGGCGGCAGCTTGGTGCGCCCGTCCGAACACGCGCGGTTGATCATCGCCTGCGTCACGCCCCTGGCGGTCGACAGGTCTGCGCCCTGGATCTGCGCCGTGCTCAGGATCGCGCCGGTCAGGTCCGCCCCGGACAGATCGGCGTCCTTGAGGTGCGCATAGTTCAGCCACACCTCGCGCAGATCGGCGTTCTTCAGCGAGGCGCGGTTCAGCTGCACGCCGCTGGCGTTGGTGCGGAACATGCGCGCGCCGTCCAGCTTGGTCTCCTCCAGAAAGGCCCCCGCCATATCCGCACGGTCGAAGATCGCGCCGCTCATGTCCGACTGGAACAGATTGGCGAAGCGCATGAAGGCGTTGCTGAAATCCGCGCCGGTCAGATCGCACCGGGCGCACACCGGCACCGTCGTCGTATCCAGCGCCGCCTTCACATGATCGGGATTGGCGGCATGGGCGAGGCCCAGCGCCAGCGCGGCCGCACCGGCCATGGCGACGATTTTCACGAAGGCATTTCCTCGATATGACTTTTCGTCAGTTTAGCCTGCCGCAGGCCCGCGCGCATAGACGCAACCGCACGGCGCGCCTAAAAAGCGACCCCGTTTCAAGGAGGCCCCCGTGGCCGGACCGCTCGACAATCCGATTTCGCTCACCCTCAACGATCGCGACCCCGAGGCATTCGCCCGCGAACTTGGGCAGATGTTCGAACGCTACGGCTTCGCCAGCGTCCGCGACCATGCCATCCCCCAGACGCTGATCGACGAGGCCAACGCCGCCATCAAGGCCTTCTTCGCCCTGCCCGAAGAGGTGAAGGCGAAATACCACCTCCCCGGCACCGGCGGCGCGCGCGGCCTCACGCCGTTCGGCATCGAGACGGCGAAGGGCGCATCGAAAAGCGACCTCAAGGAATTCTGGCATACCGGCCGCGAGCTCCCCGCCGGGCACCCGCTCGCCCGCTTCATGCCCGACAATCTCTGGCCCACCGAAATCCCGGGGTTCAGGGACAAGATCTATGCGCTCTATCAGGCGCTCGACCGCGTCGGCCTCACGCTGCTGCAGGCCATCGCCCGCCATCTCCGGCTCGATCCGCATTATTTCGACGACAAGGTCGATCTCGGAAACTCGGTGCTCCGCCTCCTCCACTACCCGCCGGTCCAGGGCGAGACCGCCCATGTCCGCGCCGGCGCGCATGAAGACATCAACGCCATCACCCTGCTGCTCGGCGCCGAAGAGGCCGGGCTTGAAGTGAAGGAGAAGGACGGCTCCTGGCTCGCCGTGAACCCGCCCGCCGGGGCCATGGTCGTCAATATCGGCGACATGCTCCAGCGCCTCACCAACGACACGCTGCCCTCCACCACGCACCGCGTCGTGAACCCCAGCCCCGAACGCGCCCGCTTCGCGCGCTTCTCCACGCCCTTCTTCCTGCACTTCCGCCCCGATTTCCTGATCGAGACGCTGCCCTCCACCGTCACCCCCGCCAACGAGAACCGCTACCCAGAGCCCATCACGGCCGACGGCTACCTCCAGCAGCGCCTCGCCGAGATCAAACTGAAGTAGCGCGCCTCTGCGTGTCAGGTCTTGGGCCTTCCCCCAACGGGGGAAGGTGGCCGACAGGCCGGAAGGGGGTCTTCAGGATAAAGCTCCACCCTCGCCTCCCCCCACATCCTCCCGCTAAGCTCCCGGCCAGGAGGACTCACATGTCCACAAAAAACTGGATTCCGGTGAACCGGGTCGAGGGCGAGGCGTCGCGCCAGGCGCACGCCGATCTGCCCGAGGGCACCTACGAACGCGAAATCTCCAAAGACGGCTTCTTCGGCCCCGCCGCTTTCCTCTACCACCGCCGCCCGCCCACCGGCTGGACCGGATTTGAAGGCCCGCTGCGCCCCCGCGCCTTCAACCTCGCGGCGCTGAACGAGGCCGATCCCTCGCCCTGGGCCGCGCCCGCCGTGCTTGGCAACGCGCATTGCGAGCTCCGCTTCTGGAAGCTCTCGGCCCCCATGCCGGCGCTCGCCCGCAACGCCGACGGCGACCAGATCCTCTTCGTCCATCGGGGCGGCGGCGCCTTCTTCTGCGACTACGGCCATCTGACGCTCCGCGCAGGCGACTATGTCGTCGTGCCGCGCGGCACGATGTGGCGCATCGAGCCTTCGGGCCCGTCCGCCTTCCTCACCATCGAGGCTCGCAACGCCCATTTCCGCCTGCCGGACAAAGGCCTCCTCGGCCGCCACGCCATCTTCGATCCGGCGCTGTTCGACACGCCCGTCATGGACGACGCCTTCCGCGCCCAGCAGGCCGAAGACCGTCCGTATACGGTCGAAGTCAAGAAACGCGGCGAGGTCAGCCGCGTCGCCTATCCCTGGAATCCGCTCGATGCGGTCGGCTGGCATGGCGATCTCTCGGTCGTCCGCATCAATGTCGATCAGATGCGCCCGATCATGTCGCACCGCTATCACGTGCCGCCCTCGGCCCACACGACCTTCGTGTCCGACCGCTTCGTCGTCTGCACCTTCGCGCCCCGCCCCTTCGAAACCGACCCGGGCGCCATCAAAGTGCCGTTCTTCCACAACAATGACGACTATGACGAAGTGCTGTTCTACCACGCGGGCGATTTCTTCAGCCGCGACAACATCGACGCCGGCATGATGACCTTCCATCCCTCGGGCTTCACCCATGGTCCGCACCCCAAGGCGCTGAAGAACATGTTCTCCTCGGCCAAGCCCGCGACCGACGAATACGCCGTGATGATCGACACCCGCGACCCGCTCGACGTCCTCTCCGGCGCGTCGTCGGTCGAAAACGCCGCCTACGCCGACAGCTGGAAACCAAAGCCATGAGCGCCATCCAGTCCGGCGCGCTCGCACCCAAATTCGACCAGATCGCCGAACACTGGCGCCCGCGCGTCGCCGCCCGTTTGAACGGTCAGGAGGTCAAGCTGGTGAAGACCGAAGGCGTCTTCCCCTGGCACAGCCACCAGGACGCCGAGGAAATGTTCATGGTCTGGCGCGGCCGCTTCCGCGTCGAATTCCGCGACCGCATCGTCGACATGGGGCCGGGCGAGTTCTGCGTCGTCCCGCGCGGCGTCGAACACCGCACGGCGTCCGACGCCGAGGCCGAGGTGCTCATCTTCGAGCCCGCCGAAGTCGTCAACACGGGCGATGCGCCCGTTTCCGAATTCACCGCGAAGAACGGGATCGACATATGAAACTCGCCACCCTGCGCGACGGCACCCGTGACGGCCGCCTCGCCGTCGTCTCGCGCGACCTCACCCGCGCCGCCTATGCCGACGGCATCGCCCCCACGCTCCAGGCCGCGCTCGACGACTGGAACGAGATCGCCCCGCGCCTCGCCGCCCTCAACGGCGCGGTCAACGGCGGCAGCGTCCAGACCGTCCCGTTCGATCCGGTGAACGCGCTCGCGCCGCTGCCGCGCGCCTATCAGTGGGCCGACGGCTCGGCCTATGTGAACCACGTCGCGCTGGTGCGTCAGGCGCGCGGCGCCGAAATGCCCGACAGCTTCTGGACCGATCCGCTGATGTATCAGGGCGGCTCCGACACGATGCTCGGCCCCTGCGACTCCATCCCGCTCGCCGACCCGGCCTGGGGCCTCGATTGCGAGGCCGAAGTCGCCGTCATCACCGGCGACGTGCCGCTGGGCGCAACCGAGGAACAGGCCGAGGCGGCGATCAAGCTCGTCGTCATTCTCAACGACGTCTCGCTCCGCAATCTCATCCCGGGCGAGCTCGCCAAGGGCTTCGGCTTCTTCCAGTCCAAGCCCTCCACCGCCTTCGCCCCCATCGCCGTCACGCCGCGCGATCTGGGGCCGGCCTGGCGCGAGGGCCGCCTGCACGGCGCGCTCCGGGTCTCGATCAACGACGCGCCGTTCGGCAGGGTGGATGCCGGCGTCGACATGACCTTCAGCTTCCCGCGCCTTATCGCCCATGCCGCCCGCACGCGCGCGCTCGGCGCGGGAACCATCATCGGTTCGGGCACCGTCTCCAATCGCGGCCCTTCGGGCGATGAAGGCAAACCCGTTTCGGAAGGCGGCGTCGGCTATTCCTGCATCGCCGAACTCAGGGCCGTCGAAACCATCCGGCGCGGCAAGCCGCTCACGCCGTTCCTGCAGCC
>JAKOQZ010000048.1 GCA_029778105.1 Pseudomonadota bacterium
AAAGCGCTTGAGAAGGCTGAGCGAGGCGAAGCCCGTGCCGTAATCGTCGAAAGCGATGCCGACGCCCATGGCCTTCAGGGCGTGCAGCGGCGGCAGGACGCTGTTGTCCTCGTCCAGCGCGATATTCTCCGTAATCTCGATTTCGAGCGCACCCGGCGGCAGCTCGTGGCGCGCGAGCACGGCCTGGACCTTGTCGACCAGATCGCCTGCGCCAAGCTGCGCCGCGAACAGATTGACGCCCATCCGCAGCGCGCCCGCTCCCGCCGCGCGCCACGCCGCCGCCTGGGCGCAAGCCGTATCGAGAACCCAGTCGCCGACCGCGGCCGCGAGCGGGCCTGCCTCGAGCACGGGCAAGAACACCGCCGGCGGCAGAAGGCCGCGCTCGGGGTGTTCCCAGCGGATCAGCGCTTCGGCGCCGACCAGCCGGCCGTCGTGCAGATCGACCTGCGGCTGGAAGAACAGGCGCAGTTCGTCGTTTTCGACGGCCCGGCGGATCTCAAGATCGTAGTTGCGGCGCGCGACGACTGCATCGCGCAAGGCCGACGTGAAGAGCGTGCGACGGCCGCGCCCCTCCCTTTTCGCCTGACTGAGGGCAAGATCCGCGTTGCCGAGCAGCTCCTCTGCCGAGCCGCACTGCGCCGGATAGATCGCGACGCCGGCCGACGCGGCGATGTGAATCTGCTGGCCGGCCAGTTCGAACGGCCGCATCAGTTCGGCGATCGCCGACTCGGCGATTCCCGTCGCCTTAAGCGGATCGTCCTCACGCATCAGCAGCAGCGCGAACTCGTCGCTGTCGAGGCGCGCCGCCATATCCTGCGGGCGGATCACGTTCGTCAGCCGCACGGCCGTTTCGCGCAGCAGCGCATCGCCGACAACGTGTCCCAGCGTATCGTTGACTTCCTTGAAGCCCTCGAGATCGACCATCACCAGCGAGGCCGGACGCCCTGCCGAAACCTCGTCCTGGACCCGGCTCCGCAGCACCGAGCGATTGGCGAGGCCCGTAAGCTGATCGTGATGAGCGAGATGATAGAGCCGGTCCTCGTGCCGCCGCCGCTCGGTCACATCGCGGATGATCGCGCCGAAGCTGATCGCACCCTCCTCGCGCCACATCGACAGCGAGAGTTCGCCCGGGAAGAGCGAACCGTCCTTGCGCAGACCCTGCAGTTCGGTGGTCCGCCCGACGAGGGTCGACGGCCCGCCTTGCGCCACGCGCACGCGATCCTCGTTGATCGCGTCACGCAGATTGTCGGGAATGATGAACTCGATGTGCCGTCCGCAAGCCTCGGCGGCGGAATAGCCGAACATCGCCTCGGCCGCGTCGTTCCACACCGTCACCCGGCCATCGGCGTCCGCGCAGATGATGCTGTCGGGCGATGTCGCAGCGATATTCCTGAACCGCTCCTGGCTGACCCGGCCCGCGACGTCGAGACGTCTGAGTTCAAGCTTGTCCATGACGAGCCGGGCCATCTCGCTGAGCTGCCGGCGATCCTTGTCGGTGAAGCGCGGACGCGCCCGGGTGTCGATGATGCAGAAGGCGCCGAGATTATGTCCGCCGGACCCACGCAGCGGCACCCCGGCATAGAACCGGAAATTCGTCGGCCCCGTGACCAGCGGGTTGTCGTGGAAGCGCGGATCGCGGCTCGCATCCGGCACGACCATGAGGTCGTCGCCCGTGATGGCATGGGCGCAGAACGAGATTTCGCGTCCAGCAAGGCTGGACTCGATGTGATCGGTGCCGACGGACGACGCGAAGAATACGTTGTGACGGTCGACCAGATTTACGACGGCGGTGGGCACGCCGAATATGCGCGCCGCCAGCTGGGTGATCGGATCGAGGTCCGGCACCTGAGGGACATCGGCAAAGCCGTATTCCGCCAGCGCGCGCAGGCGCGCTTCCTCGTCGGCGATAACAGAAGGCCGGCGCACATCCACCTCCCCCGCGTGACCATTTTAGGGAAGTTTATGACGCGGATTCAATTAAGAACCGGCCAATGCATTCACTCCGTTTTGCGTCGCCGCGTTTACGCTTCGTGAATCCGCGCCGAGCGCGGCGGTCGCTTGCTGCGCTGCGGTAGACAATGGCGCAGGCAGTACGTCGAGATCGAACCAGCCGATTTCCGCGTGTTTTCCCGGCTCGACGTTGTGCGGCTCGCCCTCGAACGCGGTGGCGAGGAGGACGGGCGAGACCCAGTGCTGGCCCTCATCCATCAGATTGACGACGCACAGCAGCCGCGCGCCGGTCAGGCGGATGCCGAGCTCTTCCGTCACTTCACGGTGAACGGCCGCCTGCCACGGCTCGCCCGCGTCGATCTTGCCGCCGGGCAGGCTCCACGTCCCCGCCTCGGGCGGGCGGAGCCGCCTGAGCAGCAGAATACGGCCATCCCGGACGACGGCCGCGCCGCAGCCGGCTTTCGGCCAATTGGCTCAAGCCGTGGCCTCGAAGATCTCGCGGCCGATCAGCATGCGGCGGATTTCATTGGTGCCCGCGCCGATATCGTAGAGCTTGGCGTCGCGCAGGATGCGGCTGGTGGGATAGTCATTGATGTAGCCGTTGCCGCCCAGGCACTGGATCGCCTCCAGCGCCACCTGCACAGCCGTTTCCGACGCATAGAGAATGGCGCCCGCCGCGTCCTGGCGCGTCGTCTGGCCCCGGTCGCACGCCTTGGCGACGGTGTAGACATAGGCACGCGCAGCGTTGGTCTTCACATACATATCGGCGAGCTTGCCCTGCATCAGCTGGAAGCTGCCGATGGGCTGGCCGAACTGCTTGCGGTCGTGAAGATAGGGGATCACCACATCGAGCGCCGATTGCGCGAGGCCGAGACAGCCGGCGGCGAGCACGGCGCGCTCGTAGTCGAGACCCGACATCAGCACGCCGACGCCGCCGTTGAGCGGCCCCATGATGTTTTCCTCCGGCACTTCGCAATCCTCAAAGACGAGTTCGGCGGTGTCGGAGCCGCGCATGCCCATCTTGTCGAGCTTGGGGCTGGCGGTGAAACCCTTCATCCCCTTTTCGATCAGGAAGGCGGTGATGCCGCGCGACTTCGCGTCCGGGTCGGTCTTGGCATAGACGACAAGCGTGTCGGCATGCGGGCCGTTGGTGATCCAGAACTTGGTGCCGTTGAGGATGTAGCGGTCGCCCTTCTTGTCGGCGCGCAGGCGCATCGAAACGACGTCGGAGCCCGACCCGGCCTCGGACATCGCCAGCGCGCCGACATGTTCGCCCGAAATCAGCTTGGGCAGGTATCTGCGCTTCTGGTCCGGCGTGCCCCAGCGGCGGAGCTGGTTCACGCAGAGATTGGAATGCGCGCCATAGGAAAGGCCGACCGAGCCGGAGCCGCGGCTGACCTCTTCCATCGCGACGCAGTGCTCCAGATAGCCAAGGCCAGCGCCGCCGAATTCCTCCTCAACCGTGACGCCGAGAAGGCCCAGCGCGCCGAGCTGCGGCCAGAGATCGCGCGGAAAGGTGTTGGTCTTGTCGATCTCGGCGGCCCGGGGCGCGAGCTTGTCGTCCGACCAGGCGCGCACCGTGTCGCGCAGCATGTCGGCCGTTTCGCCCAGATCGAAATCCAGGCCGCGAAAGGAATTGGGGATCATGCAAAACCTCTGATGTCATGCCCGCGCAGGCGGGCATCCACCGGCGCAAGTCATGGATGCCCGCCTGCGCGGGCATGACAAGTTCTCTGCGTTCTAGCCCAAGAGGCCAGCCCAGCGAAGGTCAGATGAAATCCCCGTTACGTGGACCGAGGGTCTGGCGAGACAAGCCTAACAGGACTATCTGTGGAGGGCGTTTTGCAGCGCAGCAAAGGCGGCATGGCTGGTCACCTTCATCATCCCGAGCGCGTGCTCGTTCTTCAGGGCGGCGGGGCGCTGGGCGCCTATCAGGGCGGCGTCTATGAAGGACTGGCTGCGGCCGACGAGCATCCCGACTGGGTGGCCGGCATCTCCATCGGCGCGATCAACGCCGCCCTGATCGCAGGAAACCCGCCGGAAAAACGCGTCAGCCAGCTGCGCGCCTTCTGGGAGAAGATCACGGCCGGCGTGACCGCCGATCCCTGGCTGCCGGGCGACCAGGTGCGCGCGATGTTCAACACCGCCAGCGCCTATTGGACTGCGGCCGTCGGCGTGAAGGGGTTCTTCACCCCGCGCATCCCGCCGCCGTCATTCTATCCCCCGGGCGCGCCGGAAGCCCTGAGCGTCTATGACACCGCGCCGCTGAAGGCGACGCTGGAGCGTTTCGCCGATTTCGATCTGATCAACGCGAAGAAAACCCGGCTGAGTGTGGGCGCGGTGAATATCCGCACCGGCAATTTCGCCTATTTCGACAACATGACCCAGCGCATCGGGCCGGAGCACATCATGGCCTCCGGCGCGCTGCCGCCCGGCTTTCCGCCGGTGGTGATCGACGGCGAATATTACTGGGACGGCGGCCTCGTCTCGAACACGCCGCTGCAATACGTGCTGGATCACGAGCACAAGAACGACCTGACCGTCTATCAGGTCGATCTGTTCAGCGCTCAAGGCCCCCTGCCCCGCTCGCTTGAGGAAGCGGCCGAGCGCGAGAAGGACATCCGCTATTCCAGCCGGACCCGCATGAACACCGACGCCAGCATCCGCGAGCGCAAGCTGCGCGCCGCCTTCGCCAATCTGGTGAAGAAGCTGCCCAAATCGCTGGAGAACGATCCCGATCTCGCCTTCCTGAAAGCGGCGACGCAGGAGAATGCGCTGACCGTGGTGCAGCTCATCTATCGCGACAAGCCCTATGAGGGCGGCACCAAGGACTACGAATTCTCGCGCAAGACCATGCTGGAGCACTGGATCGCGGGCGTTGAAGACGCGCGCAAGACGATGGCCCATCGCAGCGAGATCAGGCAGAAGCCCGCCAAGGGCGGCGCCAAGACTTTCGACGTGCATCGCACGCAACAGAAGACGTGAAAGGACCCGTCATGAGCCTCAAAGGCAAATCGGCCATCGTCACCGGATCGACCAGCGGCATCGGCCTCGCCTATGCCCGCGCGCTGGCCGCCGAAGGCGCGGATGTCGTCATCAACGGCTTTGGCCCGGCCGATGCGATCGAAACCGAACGCAAGAAGATCGAAACCGATTTCGGCGTGAAGGCGCTCTATTCGCCCGCCGACATGACCAAGCCCGACGAGATCGCCGCGATGGTGAAGCTGGCCGCCGACAGTTTCGGCGGGCCCGACATCCTGATCAACAACGCGGGCATCCAGCATGTCGCGCCGGTCGATGAGTTTCCGCCCGAGAAGTGGGACGCCATCATCGCGATCAACCTTACGGCCGCCTTCCACGCGATCCGTCACGCCGTGCCGCTGATGAAGGCCAAGAAATGGGGCCGCATCATCTCGACCGCCTCGGCGCACTCGCTGGTCGCCTCGCCTTTCAAGTCGGCCTATGTGACCGCCAAGCACGGCATCGCGGGCCTGACGAAGACGGTGGCGCTGGAAGTCGCGACGCACGGGATCACGGTGAACTGCATCAGCCCCGGCTATGTCTGGACGCCGCTGGTCGAGAAGCAGATTCCCGACACGATGAAGGCGCGCGGCCTGACCCGCGAGCAGGTCATCAACGACGTGATCCTGGACGCCCAGCCGACCAAGGAATTCGTGACCGTCGAGCAGGTGGCGGCGCTGGCCGTGTTCCTGTGCGGCGATGCGGCGAAGTCGATCACCGGCGCGAATATCAGCATGGACGGCGGCTGGACGGCGGCCTAGCGTGCCGCGCGGAGGAGACATGACCATGAACCGCACACGCAAGTTTGCGGCCGCCGCGCTGGCCGCCGCGATGTCGATGGCCTCGATCGCAGGCGTCGCCCGCGCCGAGGAGGCCGATCCCTATGTCGTGTTTCCGGGCAGCCTGGGGCCGGTGAAGGTCGGCATGAAGGTCGACGAGGCGGTGAAGGCGCTGGGCAGCGGCTGGTCGTATCGCGGCATGATGGAAGACAACGACATGACCTGCGGCCACATCTCGCGCGAGGGCCTGTGGCCCGACGGATCGCCCTATTTCATGGCGCAGGACGGCGTGGTGACGCGGATCGAGTTCTCCAACGCCTCGATCCTGACCGAGAAAGGCATCCATGTCGGCTCGACAGAAGCCGAGGTGCTGGCCGCCTATGGCAAGCAGGTCCGCGCCGAACCGCACCAGTATCAGGCCGCGCCGGCGCAGTACCTGACCGTGTGGTTCGAGAACCCGCCCAAGGAGGGCGACTACGCCGAAAGCCGGACGGCGCGCGGCATCAAGTTCGAGACCAACGAACAACGCGTCGTCACCAGCATCTACGCGGGCGATACGTCGATCCTGTACGTCGAAGGCTGCGCCTGAGGCCTGAGCCCCGGCGGCGCACGCGGTGCCTCGC
Organism: Pseudomonadota bacterium; assembly: GCA_029778105.1. Taxonomy (GTDB): domain Bacteria; phylum Pseudomonadota; class Alphaproteobacteria; order Micropepsales; family Micropepsaceae; genus JADZAI01. The sequence continues at coordinate 6,374 of JAKOQZ010000048.1, forward strand.
GATCCGGTCCTGAAGCCGCTGAAACGCGCCGACCTGCCGGTCGAGACGGTGGCGCTGGCCCGCTTTCTGGTCGGTGCGACGATCGTCCACGATCTGCCCGAAGGACTGGTCGCGGCGCGGATCGTGGAGACCGAGGCCTATCTGCCGGACGATCCGGCGAGCCACACCTATCGCGGCCCCACCGCGCGCAATGCGCCGATGTTCGGCGCGCGCGGCCACGCCTATGTCTATCTCAACTACGGCATGTACTGGCTGTTCAACATTTCCAGCGACATCCCCGGGATCGGCGCTGGCGTTCTGATCCGCGCCGCGGAGCCGGTGGCCGGCGAAGCGATCATGGCCGACCGGCGGCCCGGCCGTTCCGGCCGGGGACTGCTGAACGGCCCGGGCAAGCTGGCCGCGGCGATGGGCATCGGCCCGGCCCATTCCGGCGCCGATCTTTGCGCCGGCGGCCCGCTGCGGCTGGCCCATGCGGTGCGGCCGGCCGGCGAGATCGGCGTCTCCACCCGCATCGGGCTGACCAAGGCTGCAGACCTGCCCCTGCGCTTCTTTGAGCGCGGAAACCCCTGGCTCAGCGGACCAAAGGCGCTCAATCGCTGAGGCGTGCGCAGGGCCGGCTGTGCTAAGCCTTGCGCGTGCGGATCGTCCTGTTGTCTCCCCTCGCACTTTTCCCTGCCCATGGCGGCAGCTATGCCCGCCTGCAGACGCTGTCGGCCTGGCTGATGTCGCAGGGCCATGACGTCGACTTCGTCTACATGCCGCCGCGCAAAAGCCGCCCCTGGGACCGCGAGGCGCACCGCGCGTTTTTCGGCGGCGGCTTCCATGTCTTGCGTCGCCCGGCCGCCGGCGAACTGGCCTATCTCGCGCGCCGCCTGATGAGCCTTGCGAAGCGCCTGGCGTTCAGGCGCGGCGTCAGGATGGACGGCGTCGACGACATCTACTTCGCGCCGTTCTCGCGCCAGATCGCGGCGCTTCATGCGAGGCGGCGCTATGACGTGGCGATCGCGGTCTATGTCTACAGCTCGCGCGCGTTGGAGGCCCTCGCCCGCCCCTGTTTGCGCGTGCTCGACACGCTCGATTCCAGTGCCCACGAAATTCCGCCCGGCGAGGAGCGGCGCGCGCTGGCGCGGGCGGATGTGGTGCTGGCGATCCAGGACGAGGAAGCGGCGGCGTTTCGGCGCCTGCTGGGGAGCGACGCCGGGAAGGTGTGCATGGTCAGCCACATGCCGCCGCCGCGCACCGCGCTGAGCGTTGAGCGGACCATCGGCGCGACGTTCGTCGGCTCGGCCTTCGAGGCGAACCGCTCGGCGCTGGGCTATTTCGTGGACCATGTCCTGCCGCTGGTGCTGGCTGAGGCGCCGGCGTTCCGCCTGGTGGTCGCCGGCCCTATCGCCGGCGAGGCGCCGGATCATCCAGCCATCGTGAAGCTCGGCGCGTGCGACGACATTGCGGAGGCCTATGCCCGCGCGCCCGTCGCTCTGAACCCGGTGCTTTCGGGGACCGGCATCAAGATCAAGCTGCTGGATGCGCTGGCGCTGGGCGTGCCGGTGGTCAGCACTGCGTTCGGGCTGACGGGTGTGCCGCAGGAAGCGCTGGGAGGCGTCGCCGCGATCCCCGACCGCGACGCGCCGGCCTTCGCAGCCGCGGTGCTGCGGCTTTACCGGGACGCGGCATATCGCGCGCAGATGGGCGCGCAGGCGGCAGCCTCCGCCGCCGCCTGGACCGCCGCGCAGCACGCTGCGCTGAATGCCGTGCTGTCGCGGGCGGAGGCCGCCCGGTGAGCGTGACCGCCTATGTCATCAATATGGACCGCGCCGCCGAACGATGGGCGCGCGTGTCGGCGCGGCTGGAGCGCCTGGGCGTGCCGGTGGTGCGCATCGCGGCCTGCGACGCCGCCACGGAGCCTCAGGCCGTCCTGAGCCGTCGCGGGCAGACGCTGGCCGCCGACGGGCGGATGCTGAGGCTCAGCACCGCTGACGGCCGCGCCTATACCCTGCCCGAAGAGGGCTGCTTCCAGAGCCACCTCAAGGCGCTGGAGCGCTTTCTCGGCTCCGGCGCGGCCTGCGCGGTCATCGCCGAAGACGATGTGATTCCCCAGCCGGATTTCGCCGGCGTGCTGAAGGCGCTGGCCGGACGACGCGGGCTGGAGGTGGTGAAGCTGGAGGCCGCGATCTGGTCGGGACGCCGGGCAGTGTTGCCTGTGGCCGATCTCGGCGGGCGTGGCCTGGTCGCATCCTTCCGCGCGAGTTCCGGATCGGCCTGCTATTTCGTGACGCGGCGCGGCGCCAGCAAGCTGCTGCGCGCCGCCCCGCGCCATTTCGCCGCCTATGACGACTATCTCTGCGACGGCTCCGCCCACGGCGCCCGAGTGCTGGATGTCGCGCCCATGCCGGTCGAACAGGAGAAACTGGAAAGCTCGGTCTTCGACCCGCACCTGGCGGGCTTTCGGCCGCTGTCGCCTGCGGCGCGGGCGTGGTTCGCGGTCCGGCGGCTCCGGCGCAGGCTGAGGCGCGCCTGGATGGCGCTGGCGGCAGGCCGGTTTGCGTTCTGGAGGATCAGGCGTGCGCCCTGGTGGTCCGCCTGAGGCGATCAAAGCTGCGCAGGCACGATGGTGCGGCCAAGAAGACTCGAACTTCCACGGGAGTTACCCCACTAGCACCTCAAGCTAGCGCGTCTACCAATTCCGCCATGGCCGCGTTCGTTCCCGCTCGGGGCGGGTCAAGGGCGCGGCGTATAACAAGCCGTTCCGGGTTTGTGAAGCGGTGTTTTAACGCCGGAATTTCAGGCGGCGACGGAGAGCGTCCGGGTGACGGAAACGCAGATTTTCTCGCCCTGAATCACGATGTCGCCGCGCGCCACAGGCTGGCCGTTGGCGAGAATCCACACTTCGTCGGTCTGGCGGGCGTCGAGCTCGATCACGGCGCCGCGGCCCATGCGCAGCAGCTGCTGCATCGGGATCACGGATTTCCCGAGCACCACCGAAATCTCGACCTTGACGGTATCGACAGCCATTCGGCGAAGCGCCCCGATTTGCCCCGTTGCGACGCTAGGGCCGGGCGCTTACTTGAGAGTTAATGCCCCAGTCTCCCGCCCCGGAATGGATCGTCAGCGACGCGCCCGTGCCCTATCCCGAGGCGCTGGCCTTCATGGAAGCGCGCGCCGCGCGAATCGCGGACGGCGCAGCCTCCGAGGCGGTGTGGCTGCTGGAGCACCCGCCCCTTTATACCGCCGGGACCAGCGCCAGGGCGGCGGACCTGATCGATGCCGGCGGCTTTCCGGTTTATGCGACCGGACGCGGCGGCCAGTACACCTATCACGGACCCGGTCAGCGGGTCGGCTATACGATGCTGGACGTGAAGGCCCGCGGCGGCGACATCCGCCGCTTCGTGCGCGATCTTGAGGAGTGGCTGATCCGCGCCCTCGCCCGCTTTGACGTGACCGGCGAACGGCGCGACGGCCGGGTCGGCATCTGGGTGGTCGACCCCGTGACCGGCGCGGAAGACAAGATCGCAGCCCTCGGCATCCGCATCCGGCGCGGCGTGAGTTTTCACGGCGTATCGCTGAACGTCGATCCCGATCTCGCCCACTTCGCCGGCATCGTGCCCTGCGGCATCAGCCAGCATGGCGTGACCAGCCTTTCGCGGCTGGGCAAAAGGCCGGCGCAGACCGAGATAGATGCGGCATTACGCGCGGCCTTCGCCGAGGTGTTTGGCGGCTAGAATCCCGGCGCGGCCTCCGATGAGCTCCTGCCCCGGCCGCCGAATCCTGAAGGTGCCCCATGCTTCGCCCGATCCTCGCCGCCGTAGCGCTTGTGGGAGGCGCCTATGCCCAGGACGACGAGCATCGCGCCACGATCCGGCAGATGGGCTATCTGGCCGGCGACTGGGCCGAGACGCGCAACGGCGTCACCGTCGAGGAGCACTGGGTCGGGCCGGTCGGCGGCGTGATGGCCGGCGTGACCATCACCCATTCCGAAAAGCCCGGCGCGAAAACGCGCATCGAGTTCATGTCGATCGTCGAGAAGGACGACACGCTGGTGTTCATCGCACGGCCGGACGGCCAGCCGCCGACGGAGTTCCGCCTGAAGGAAGCCGACAACGGCATCGCGACCTTCGAGAACCCCGACCATGATTTTCCCCAGCGCGTTATCTACGAGATCGCAGGCGAAGACCTGAACGAACTGAAAGCGCGCATCGAAGGCACGATCGACGGAAAATCGCGCGCGATGGACTGGAGCTACAAGCGTCTGCCCCGCTGAGCCGCGATCGGAAGATCGATACAAATTTTCGATTTCCCGGAAAGGACTTCTGAACGAAATCCTAACCGGGATTTCACGCTGCATGCCCTAGCGTGCCTGGATGATCGTCCAAAGCCGCGTCGCGCTCGGCCTCGCTGCGCTCGCCCTTATCGGCGGGCTGGCGGCGATCTATGTCCCGACCGTCCAACTGACCCGCGACATCGATCACGCGCTGAATCAGGAAGACGACGCACTGGCCGACGCGCTGAAGGAACGCCTGCTGGTCGACGCCGAAGAAGACGTCGAAGCGCTGGAGATCCTGGTCGAAGCCGAAGGCCTGGAGGGCCTGAAAAAGCATGGCGAGCCCATGCGGGCCGCGCTGCGCGCCAGCGCGATCGTGTTGACGGACAGCAGCGGCGCCCCGCTCGAATCGTATGCGACGATCGACACGCCCAACGGCATCGCGCGGACACCAAGCGTCCGCGCCATGGCGAAGAAGGCGGCGACATCCAAACTGCATACCGTTTCGCGCGGTTTCCTTCTCATCTATGGGCTGACCTATGTCGCGGCGGCGATGCCGTTGCACGAGGAGGATGCGTCGCATGGCGACCGGGCCGTCGCCATCGTCTTCACGCGCATCGAAACCAGCGTGATGACGCGCCTGTCTGAGGATTACGGACTGGCGGAACTGGACCTGACGCAGCACGCCCCGGCCGATGGCGATCCGGCGGTGCCCCTGAGAGATGCGAACGGCAGGGTCACCGGCTATCTGACCTGGCAGGTGAGCCATCCGGCCCAGAAGATGCTGGAAGATCTGGGGCCCTGGGTGGGCGGGGTCGTGCTCGCGGTCGCGGTCATCCTCACCCTGCTCGCAGCCATGACGTTCCGCGCCCATCGTCGCGCGGCCGCCGCCGCGCTGGCGAACCAGGTTCTGGAAAAGGCCGACCGGGCCAAGAGCCTTCTGTTCGCCAATCTCAGCCACGAGTTCCGCACGCCGCTGAACGCCGTCATCGGATTTTCCGATGTGATGCAGCGCGAGACCTTTGGCCCCCTGGGGAACCCAAAATACGCCGAGTATATCGGCGACATCCATTCGAGCGCGTCGCACCTGCTGGGGCTGATCGAAGACGTGCTGATCCTGTCACGTTATGAGGCATCGGAAGGCGTCACGCTGAACGACAGCGTCGCGCTGCCCGAAGTGATCGAAGACGTGGGCCGGATGCTGGCCCAGCAGGCCGCCAAGAAAGGCGTCGCCCTGAGCATCGAGCGGATGCCGCCGCTGGATGTGATGTGCACGGCCAAGGCGCTGCGCCAGATCGCGACCAATCTGATCGGAAACGCCATCAAATACACCGAGCGCGGTCAGGTGCGTGTGTCGGCCGGGGCCACGGCCGACGGCATGGGTGTGGAGCTGATCGTGACCGACACCGGGATCGGCATTCCCGAAGAACATATCGAGCGCATCATGCGCCCGTTCGAACAGGTGGACGACGTCTACGCGCGCCGCCAGGGCGGCACGGGGCTGGGGCTTTCCATCGTCACGTCGATTCTGGCGCATGCCGGCGGCCGCATGCGCATAGAGAGCCGCCCCGGCAAGGGAACGCGCGTGACCGTGACGCTCCGGCGCGCCGCCGTCGCCCAGAGCGAAGACCGCCCGCCGCAGCAGAAGGCGGCCTGAGCGGCCTCAGGCGAATTCCAGGATCACCGCGTCGACGGCGAGGCTGTCGCCCTTTTTCGCGTTGACCTTGCTGACCGTGCCGTCCTTTTCGGCGCGCAGCACGTTCTCCATCTTCATCGCCTCGACGACGGCCAGCGCCTCGCCCGCCTTCACCTCCTGCCCTTCCTCGACATTGATCGAGACGACGAGGCCCGGCATCGGGCAGAGCAGGAACTTGGAGGTATCGGGCGGAATGCGCTCGATCATGAAATGGGCGAGCTGCGCCGCGCGGGGCGTCATGACCTTGGCGACCACGCTGGCGCCGCGATGCCACAGGCGATAGCCGTCCATCGTCTTGACGATCTGGGCGACGAACGGAACGCCGTCGATGACGCCGTTGAAGACGTTCTGACCCGGCACCCACGCGCTTTCGACGACCACCGTGTCGCGGAAGCCTTCCTTGCCGCTGTCGTGGAAGCGGAAGGTCGCCGGCCCCAGCGGATCGGCGGTCAGCCACACCGAGAGCGGATGGTCCGTTCCGCCCAGATTGACCACCCATTCGGGCGGATAGGCGCTGTTGGGATGGATGCGGCCCGACACTTCGCGCGCCCGGGCATTGTCGCGGGCATGAGCGAAAACGGCGACGGCGGCGAGCTTTTCCGACGCGTCGAGCGGCAGATCGACGCCGTGGAAGCCATCGGGGAATTCCTCGGCGATGAAGCCGGTGGTGATGTTGCCCGACGTGAACCGCTCATGGCCCATCACGGCCTGCAGGAACGGCACGTTCTGCTGGATGCCTTCGATGTAGAAGGCATCGAGCGCATCGGCCATCAGCGCGATCGCCTCGGCGCGCGTGGGCGCATGCGTGCACAGCTTGGCGATCATCGGATCGTAGAACATCGAGATCTCGCCGCCTTCATAGACGCCGGTATCGTTGCGGATGAGCCCCTTGCCCGACGGACCTTCGGCGGGCGGGCGATACTTCACCAGGCGGCCGATGGAGGGCAGGAAGTTGCGATAGGGATCTTCTGCATAGATTCGGCTTTCCATCGCCCAGCCGTCGATCTTCACGTCGGACTGCTTGATGCTGAGCTTTTCGCCATAACCGACGCGGATCATCTGTTCGACGAGGTCGATGCCGGTGATGAGCTCCGTCACCGGGTGTTCGACCTGCAGGCGGGTGTTCATCTCCAGGAAGTAGAAATTGCGCTTGCCGTCGACGATGAACTCCACCGTGCCGGCGCTGTCGTAGCCGACGGCCTTGGCGAGCGCGACGGCCTGTTCGCCCATCGCCTTGCGGGTGGCCTCGTCAAGGAACGGCGACGGCGCCTCTTCGATCACCTTCTGGTGGCGGCGCTGGATCGAGCATTCGCGCTCGTTCAGGTAGATGCAGTTGCCGTGCTTGTCGCCCAGAACCTGGATTTCGATGTGGCGCGGCTCGGTGACGAATTTCTCGATGAAGATGCGGTCGTCGCCGAACGAGGCGCGGGCTTCGTTCTGCGACGAGAGGATCGCCTGCGCGAGTTCTTCGGCCGAGTTGCAGACGCGCAGGCCCTTGCCGCCGCCGCCCGCCGACGCCTTGACCATGACCGGATAGCCGATGTCGGCCGCGATCTTGGCGGCATGCTCGACGCCGTCGATCTCGCCGATATAGCCGGGGACGGTGTTCACCTTGGCGGCGGAGGCGAGCTTCTTGGATTCGATCTTGTCGCCCATGGCGAAGATCGCCTTGGGGTTCGGCCCCAGGAACGCGATGCCGTTCTCGGCCAGCGCGTCGGCGAACGCCGTGCGCTCCGACAGGAAGCCGTAGCCGGGGTGAACGGCCTCGGCGCCGGTCTGCTTGCAGGCATCGATGATCTTCTCGATGACGAGATAGGACTGCGCGGCCGGCGGCGGGCCGATATGGACGGCCTCGTCGGCCATCGAGACATGGAGCGCGTCGCGGTCGGCATCGGAATAGACGGCGACCGTCTTGATGCCCATGCGGCGGGCGGTCTTGATGACCCGGCAGGCGATCTCGCCGCGATTGGCGATCAGGATCTTCTTGAACATGAGCCTATGATCTTCGGATATGAATGTCGGCCTTGGTAAGGTGAGTGCGCGTCCCGCGCCCCGGTCGCCCTACAGCGGAATGTTGTCGTGCTTCTTCCAGGGCAGCTCGGCCTTCTTGGTGCGGAGCATCCGGAGGGCCCGGGCGATGCGCCAGCGGGTGCGCGAAGGCTGGATCACCTCGTCGATATAACCGCGCGAGGCGGCGACGAAGGGATTGAGGAAGCGATCCTCATATTCCTTGGTGCGCTGGGCGATGGCGTCGGGGTCTTTCATATCCTGGCGGAAGATGATCTCCACCGCGCCTTTCGCGCCCATGACTGCGATCTGGGCCGACGGCCAGGCATAGTTCACGTCGGCCAGCATGTGCTTGGACGCCATCACGTCATAGGCGCCGCCATAGGCCTTGCGCGTGATGACGGTGACTTTCGGCACGGTCGCCTCGGTGAAGGCGAAGAGCAGCTTGGCGCCGTGCTTGATGAGGCCGCCATATTCCTGCGCCGTGCCGGGAAGGAAGCCCGGAACGTCGACCAGGGTCACGATGGGAATGTTGAAGCAGTCGCAGAAGCGCACGAAGCGCGCGGCCTTGCGGGAGGCGTCGCTGTCGAGCACGCCGGCGAGCACCATCGGCTGATTGGCGACGAAACCGACCGTGTGGCCCTCGATGCGGCCGAAGCCGGTGACGATGTTCTTGGCGAAATTCTCCTGGATCTCGAAGAAGTCGCCCTCGTCCGCCACTTTAAGGATCAGTTCCTTGATGTCGTAGGGCTTGTTGGGGTTGTCCGGGACCAGCGTGTCGAGCGAGTGATCCTCGACGTCATATTCGTCGAAGGTAGGACGCTCCGGCGCGCTCTCGCGATTGTTGAGCGGCAGGAAGTCGATCAGACGGCGCATCTGCTGCAGGCAGATGATGTCGTTGTCGTAAGCGCCATCGGCGATGGACGACTTGGTGGTGTGGACCTTGGCGCCGCCGAGTTCTTCGGACGTCACGACCTCGTTGGTGACGGTCTTCACCACATCGGGGCCGGTGACGAACATGTAGGACTGATCGCGCACCATGAAGATGAAGTCGGTCATGGCCGGCGAGTAGACGTCGCCGCCCGCGCACGGGCCCATGATGACGCTGATCTGCGGGATGACGCCCGAGGAGCGCACATTGCGCGCGAACACATCGCCGTAACCGCCCAGCGCCGCGACGCCTTCCTGGATGCGCGCGCCGCCCGCGTCGAAGAGGCCGATGCAGGGCGCACCCATGCGGAGCGCCAGATCCTGGATCTTCACGATCTTCTGCGCGTGGGTCTCGCTGAGCGAGCCGCCGAACACGGTGAAATCCTTGGCGAAGACATAGATGAGGCGGCCATTCACCGTGCCCCAGCCTGTGACCACGCCGTCGCCCGCGAACTTGGTTTTCTCCATGCCGAAATCGGTCGCCCGATGTTCGACGAACATGTCGTATTCCTCGAACGAGCCGGCATCGAGCAGCAGGTCGATGCGCTCGCGCGCGGTCAGCTTGCCCTTCTTGTGCTGGGCGTCGATGCGGGCCTGACCGCCGCCCAGACGGGCCTCGGCGCGGCGGTTCTCCAGCTCCTGGATGACATTCTTCATGGGGCGATCCCGGCGGACGGATGAATGATGTGACCGGGGCGTGAAATCACGTTTCTTGCGCACGCGCAACGCGGGGCGACCGAAAATGACCTGGCAGGCGCCTTTACGTCTAGGTCAGCTCGATTCCGACGTTCAGGCAGTAATTCGGCATGACGTAATTGTGGAGATAGTCGAAGAGGTTCCGTTCGTTGGCCTCCCAGAAGCTTTCGTTGCGCCAGCGGGGGTGGGGCAGCCATTCGAAACCGGCTTTCTTGCTGACCGTCGTCTGCCCGCTGAGGAACTGGACCCGGAATCCGCCCCCCGACCCCGCCTCTGCGCCCTGGGCAGGGTCGATATTATAGGTGCCGGCGATATTCACCCGGCCCTTGAGCGAGGCGAGGAAGGGATTGAAGTCGGAAATCCCGGACGAATAGGTGAACGCCTCGACCGCATCGAACGAGAATGCGCCGTTTGTCAGCGCGACCAGCTCCTGCAGGACCTGGAGCGTGAAGGCGCCGTCGGTCGCGAACGGCCCAAGCTCGTGACTGCCCTGATTGGCGCGCAGGATATAGAGCAGCCCCATGTTCTTTTTCGAGGCGATGACCTGCGGCGCATAGCGCTTCACGACATGCTTGAGCAGCGCAAACTCGACGAACGGCTTGGACAGCGGGTTTGACCATCCCAGCTTGTTGAGGTCGGCCGCGGCCTGTCCGAAGCCCTGGGTTATGCAGATGCAAAGACGGTCGGCCTTGACGTCGCGGGGCAGGACCAGAATGACCACGCGCTCCATGTCGCCCTTGCGGGCCGCGAAAATGCCCGCGCGGCAGACCATCATCGGGATGGGACGGAAGCGAAAGACATTGCCGTCGGAATTGCGGACATAGGAGGTCATGTCGACCATCATCCGCGAGGGCAGGATCTGCTCGTAGAGATTGCCCAGGCCGGTCATCCCGACCATCTCGTTGTTGATCGGGCGAACGGCGCCCGCCGACGGACCCGGCCCCGGATCGGGCGGCGGCCACAGGCCCAGATTGCGCAGCAAGGTCTCGATCAGGCCCAGCGTGATGTCGCCGACGACGCCGTCCTGCGCGATGCGATTGAAGCGCTGGAATTCCAGCACGCGGCCCTGCGTCCGGACGCCGAAGATGCCATCGATCTTGAGCCGGAGAAGCTGGGTCGGCAGCAGGTTGAGCCCGGCCTGAACCTGCCGGACGGCATCGCCGATCGCGCCAAGCCTGAGCGCCGCCATGACTGTCGCCTTCCGATATTCGCCGGAGCGCCATCATGCCCAGCGCGGCGCGGCGCGCAATCAAACCACAGGTTGCAGAAGGCCAAGAAAGCGTCCGCCGTTTTCGGCTTCCTCGCGGATGCGGGCGGTGCGGGCGTCGGCCTCTTCGTCCCTGCCCCAGCGTTCGATCTGGAACTCTTCGTCGATGCGGGAAATCTCGAACGCTTCCGCGGCGCCGAGCCGGCCGCCCAGCACCGCCAGCCCGAGGCCGAGCGAACCGTAGGAGGTCGTGAGAACGTGCAGTGCGGCGAGGCGGAAGGAATCGAGTGCGGCGACCGCGTCTTCCAGCGCCTTCAGGGCTTCCGGCGACTGGTCGACATGAATGACGCCCTCCGCCAGCGCGAGCCGCGCGCCGTGGGTCTCGTGCACCCAGTCGAGCACCGGCTGCCACGCCCTGGCCAGCCGAACGGCGAGATTCAGCGGTTCGGCGGCGCGATAGCAAAGAAGGTCGTGGGCGCCATAGGCGGCCAGACGCCGCGCGAAAGCGGCGCGCTCGGGCTCGATCCGGTCGATCGCCGCGTTGGAGAGCGCGGTGAGCGGCATCCGCGCCGGCAGGATACGTGTCTCCTGCGCGTTCCACTCAGCCGCGATGGCTTCGGCGAGGGCCGCCGTCGGCACGGTCAGCGGCGCGCGGGCCGGGGTTTTCAGCCGGCGCTCGTCGAGCCAGACGCCGTGGCCGTCACCGTCGGGGCGCGAGGCGGCGAGCTTGTAGAAGCGGCTGATGGCGGGAGCTGAACTCATGGCGCGGTTTTCTTGCGTTTGGATTTGCGGAGGGTGTCGGGTAGCCCGTCATGAGGGCCGAATTTCGGAAGGGGCGACGGGGTCCAGGCGCGTTCGCCCAGCGTCTTCGCGTGCTTGCGATGGAACGGGTACCAGATACGGCTGCGGCGGCGCGAGGCTTCGCCGAAGGTGGCGAGGACGGCCATCTGATCGGTGTTGTTGAGGATGGTGTGCGCCTGTCCGGCGCCGCTGGGCCAGCCGACGAAATCGCCGGGCTGCAGCGGCCAGGTGCGCCCATCGAGCCAGACCTCCGGCGTGCCGGAGACGACATAGGCGAACTCCTCCTCGTCGCCCTCGGCGTGAGGATAGGAGGTGCGCCGGCCGGGATTGAGCAGGTCGATCCCGCCGCCGATGCGGCCAAGGCCGGAGCGGTCGTTCAGGGGCACGAAATCGGCCAGCAGCTCGGTATCGTTCGGATAGGTGTTGCCGCCCCGAACCTTCACCGTGACGGTATCGACGGCGTTGGGCGGCAGGGTGCGTTTGCGGGACCCCTTTGGCCCCTCGCCCGGCTGGCCGTCATGTGGGCCCATGCGGCGGTGGGGCGGATCGGCCCAGAGCTTGCCGTGTCCGGCGAACCATTCGGCGATTTTGGGGTCTTTCGGAAAGGCGACGGCCGAGGTGTATCGCGAGGCCTCGCCGATGCTGAGGAATTGAACGTCGTTTTTTGAGTTGTTGATCAGGCTGTGCGCGATGCCCGTCCGATCGGGCCAGCAGACGACGATGCCGGGTTTCAGGCGGTAGAGATAACCGTCCTGCCAGAGATCGGGCTCGCCCTTGAGAATGACGACGAGTTCCTCCTCGTCACGCTCGGCATGGGGCGGCGACGAGCGCCGGCCGGGCGGCAGGCGGTGGTGGCGGACACCGAGACGGGTGAGCCCCGTCGCGCCGCCGAGATCGGCCGCGAAGCCCCGCGGTTCGCCGGTCGCCGGATGCGTGCCCTCTCCGGCGCGCTCGATCTCGCACCAGTTGACGATGCAGGGCGGGCGCCCGGCGGCCATCAGACGTCCGGGAAGAAATCCTGGGTATTGTCCGGGTCCCACCCGAACAGCTCCCAGGTTTTCAGCATGTGCGGCGGCAGCGGCGCGGTGATCTCCAGATAGCCGCCCGAGGGTTTGCGGATGCGCAAATAGCGGGCGTGGAGATGCATCTTCTGAGACATGGAGCCGGAGAGGCGCGCGCCCTCCTCGCCATATTTGAAGTCGCCGGCGATCGGCGTGCCGAGCGAGGCCGTGTGGACACGCAGCTGGTGGGTGCGGCCGGTGACCGGCATCAGGGCCAGCCAGGCGGCCTTCTGGGCGGCGTGATCGACCACCCGGTAACGCGTGACGGCCCGCTTCGCGTCGTCATCCTCACCCTTCTCGCGGACGACCATGCGTTCGTCCGTTCTGCCGGGACCGTGGGCGACCTTGGCGAGCGCCGCCTTGATGGTGCCGATATGCGGCTTGGGAACCCCGACGGTCAGCGCCCAATAGATCTTTTTGGTGTCGCGCTCGCGGAAGCTTTCGGCCAGAGCGGCCGCGGCCGGAACCGTGCGGGCGATGACCAGGACGCCGGAGGTGTCCTTGTCGAGCCGGTGCACGAGACGCGGGCGCTGCTTCTTGCCGAAGGTGAGCGCGCTGAGGAGATGATCGACCGATCGCGTGATTCCGGGGCCACCCTGGCTGGCCAGACCGGGCGGCTTGTTGAGGATGATGATCTCGGAATCCATATGGATAACAAGATCTTCCGCCGCGATCTTCTCATGCGTTGCGAGCGGCGCATCGGTCTTGCGAACAGGATTCGCTTCGGCGCTTTCCGGGATCGGGGGGATGCGCACGGTGGCCCCGACGGCCAGCCGGTCGCTCGCCTTGACGCGCCCGCCATCCACCCGAACCTGCCCGGTGCGGAGCAGCTTTTCGAGCTGGCCATGGCCCAGACTGGGGTAGCGGCGCTTGAACCAGCGGTCGACGCGCACGCCGCCCTCATCATTCGCCACGATTTCCGTTTTGACGCCGCTCATCCCGCCAAGCTCCTGACGGCCCACATCCCACAGAACAAAAATAGAACTGTCAAGGCGACCGAAGCGGCGATATACGCGATTGCGGGCAGCCAGTCGCCCTTTTCGATCATCAGGGCGGTTTCGAGCGAGAAGGCGGAAAAGGTGGTGAAGCCGCCGAGGACGCCGGTGGTGAGAAACAGCCGCAGGTCGGTCGGGACCGTCCAGAGGCGGGCGGCGCCTTCGACGATGATGCCCATCAACAGGGCGCCCAGAACGTTGACGGCGAGGGTTCCCCAAGGGAACGCCCCGCCGGCCACGCGCTGGACCAGACCCGCCATCCCGTAACGGGCGACAGCGCCGAGCGCCCCACCCGCAGCGACGGCGAGCCAGGGCATCAGTTGTGCGTCATCTCGGTGGTGACGGCCGTTTCGGTCGTCTTGTTGTAGAGGCAGAGCATCATGCCCTTTTCGCCCTTCATGTGCTCCTGAGGATATTCCCCTTCCACCACAAGGGCATCCATGCCGACGCTGTCGTCGAAGATCATGAGCTTGGTGTGGGCCTTGGCGTCCTTGAAGCCGCTGGCGGCGAAGCAGGCCTCGGCGACCTTCTTTTCGTGCTCGGCCCAGGCGTCGTCGCTGGACGCGGCGGCGGGCAGCACGAGAGCGGCTGCGAAGGCGATGATGGCGATACGAGTCATAGGTCTCTCCTTGGTTGATCTCATCTAACCTAGAGAGCGGACACTGACGAGCGCATGAATGCGCTCGCCGGTCTCTTGAGACATCAGATCAGGTCGCCGCCGGCGGCCGAAGCCGTGGTTCCGTATTTCTCGAACGCCTTGATCACGTTGCGGCCGACGGTCCAGCGATGGACCTCGTCCGGCCCGTCGACCAGGCGCTGCGAGCGGATATGGGTGTACCAGCGGGCGAGCGGCGTATCCTGGCTGTAGCCGAGCGCGCCGTGGAGCTGAATCGCCGTATCGACCACCTTGTGCACCATGTGGGCGAGGAACACCTTGGCGATCGAGTTCTCCTGCCGCATGTCGAGCCCCTTCTCCGCCTTGTAGGCGATGTGAAGGAGCATCAGGCGGGCCTGGTAGAGCTCCGCCGCGCAGTCGGCCAGCATCCACTGGACGCCCTGACGATCCGACAGTTTCTTGCCGAAGGTCGAGCGCTTGGTGACGTGCGCCGTCGCCAGATCGAGCGCGCGCTGCGCCATGGCGATGTTATGCATGCCGTGGCGGAGACGCCCATAGGCCAGACGGTGCTGGCCCATGGCGAAGCCGTTGCCCTCGCCGCCCAGCAGGTTTTCCGCCGGAACGACGAGATTCTCGATCTTCACCTCGCTATGCCCGCCGCCCATGATGTGGCTGAGCGGGCTTTCCAGCGCCATCGTCTCGATATCCCGGACGATGCGGTAGCCGGGGTTGGGCAGCTCGACGATGAAGGTCGAGAACTGCTGGTGGCGCGGCGCTTCCGGGTTGGTCTTGGCCATCACCAGCGCGATGTCGGCGACGCTGGCGGCGGAGGAGAACCATTTCTCGCCGTTGAGGACGTAGTTCTCGTTGCCCTGCCGTTCGGCCTTGGTCTGCATGCCGGTGGCGTCGGCGCCCGCCGCCTTTTCGGTCATCGAGTAGCAGATGCGCTTTTCGCCGTTGAGCAGCGGCTTGAGGAACTTCTCCTTCTGATACTCCGTGCCGTGAGCCAGCAGGGTCATCATGGTGGCGTCGTCGGGGCCCTGCGTGTTCATCGACAGGGCGCCGAGATGGGACTGGCCGAGCTCCATCTGCACGAGCGCATTGGCGAGCGGTCCGAGGCCCATCCCGCCATGCTCCGGCGGAATGAACGGGCACCACAGCCCCTGAGCGCGGGCCTTCTTGCGCAGTTCGGCCAGCGTCGTCTTGTAATCGGCGCCCTCGATCAGGCGCTGTTCGGCCGGGTGGCATTCGTCCTGAACCCACTGGCGGACCTTTTCCCGGATCGCCTTGGCTTCGGCCGGGATTTCGAAATCGATCGCCATGTGCGTGTCCCCTTACGCGGCCGCGCGGAAGCGCTCGAGGCGCTTGGCGATGATTTCGTCGGCCTCGGCCATGATGCGGTCGATCAATTCCTTGACCGTCGGGATATCGTGGATGAGGCCCGCGACCATGCCGCAGCTCCAACCGCCGGCATCCATGTCGCCGTCGCGCAGGATCTTCGGGTAGACGCCCGCGACCTCGGCCGCGATGTCGCCGAAGGAGAGCTTGTCGCCCATCTCCTTTTCCTTCTGGAGCAGGCGCTCGACCGCGGCGTTGGTGAGCACGCGCTCGGTATTGCGCAGCGGGCGCATGATGAGGCGGGTGTCGAGCTCGCTCGCCCGGACCAGCGCGTCCTTGACGTTCTGGTGCACCGGCGCGTCTTTGGTCGCGATGAAGCGGGTGCCCATGTTCATGCCCTCGGCGCCCAGCGCCAGCGCCGCGACGAGGCTGCGCCCGTCGGCCATGCCGCCCGAGGCGACGAAGGGGATCTTCAGCTCTTCCGCCGCGCGCGGCAGGAGGATGAAGTTCGGCACATCATCCTCGCCCGGATGGCCGCCGCATTCGAAGCCGTCGACGCTGACCGCGTCGCAGCCGATGGCTTCGGCCTTCAGCGAGTGGCGGACCGAGGTGCATTTGTGGATGACCTTGATGCCAGCGTCTTTCAGAGCGGGGAGCCACTTGGCCGGATTGTTGCCGGCGGTCTCCACCGCCTTCACGCCGCTCTTGATGATGGCGTCGACGAAGCCCGGATAATCCGGCGGGGTGACGGCCGGCAGGAAGGTGAGGTTCACGCCGAACGGCTTGTCGGTCATGCCCTTGCAGCGTTCGATCTCGGCGGCGAGGCGTTCCGGCGTGCCCTGGGTGAGGCCGGTGATGATTCCGAGGCCGCCGGCGTTCGAGACGGCGGCGGCCATTTCGGCGAAGCCGACATAATGCATGCCGCCCTGGATGATCGGGTGTTCGATGCCGAAAAGTTCGGTGATGCGGGTTTTCATGGGGTGGTCTCCTCAACCTGTTTTATGGGCGGCGATTGCGAATGGCCGGCATCAAGGCGGATTTCCCGGCCCTTGTGAAGATCACCGTAGGGCAGCCGAAGTTGACGGGGGCGGCAGTTTCCCGGCGTTGAACCGGCCGCCCGGGCGTGGTGTGAATGGCGCACCGAAAAAACAGGGAGGAAAACGATGAGCGCCGCACCCAAGCCGAGTTTCGACGTCACGCCGGAGCAGGAATACGAGCTGAACGACCTGCGCATGTCGAAAGAGGCGCAGCCGCTGTTCGATGCCGTGAAGCGGCATATCGCGGAGAATGTCGAGCCGATCGCCGAGGAATTCGCGCGGCTGGGCGAAGAGCAGAAGAAGATCGACCGCTGGGACTGGCATCCGCGCCAGCTTGAGCTGCTGGAAGGCGCGAAGAACAAGGCCAAGGCCTCGGGCCTGTGGAACTTCTTCCTGCCGCATTCGGAGATCGGCCGCGGCCTGACCAATCTCGACTACGCCTATATCGCGGTGGAGCTGGGCAAGCAGATGCTGGCCTCGGAATCGCTGAATTGCTCGGCCCCCGACACCGGCAACATGGAAGTGATCGAGCGCGTCGGGACCGAAGAGCAGAAGAAGAAGTGGCTGGTGCCGCTGCTCAACGGCGAAATCCGGTCCGCCTATGCGATGACCGAGCCGGGCGTCGCCTCGTCCGACGCCAAGAACGTCTCGACCCGCGCCGAGCTGGTGGGCGACGACTGGGTGATCAACGGCGAGAAATACTACATCTCCGGCGCCGGCGACCCGCGCTGCAAGATCATGATCGTCATGGTCAAGACGAGCCCGAACGCGCCGCCGCAGTTCCAGCAGTCACAGATCCTGGTGCCCAAGGATACGCCGGGCGTGGAGATTGTCGGGCCGATGCATGTGTTCGGCGAGGACCATTCGCCCCACGGCCATATGCATATCCGCCTGAACAATGTGCGGGTCCCCAAGGAGAACATGCTGCTGGGCGAAGGGCGCGGGTTTGAGATCTCGCAGCTGCGCCTCGGGCCGGGCCGCATCCACCACTGCATGCGCTCGATCGGCCAGGCCGAAAAGGCGCTGGACCTGATGGTGAAGCGCGCCACCACCCGCGTCGCGTTCGGCAAGCCGCTGGCCCAGCTGGGCGGCAATCTGGAAAAGATCTCGCGCGCCCGCATCGACATCGAGGCGATGCGGCTGATGGTGCTGAAAGCCGCCCGCGCCATGGACGTGCTGGGCAACCGTGAGGCCCGCGTGTGGGTTTCGATGGTGAAGGCGATGGTGCCGGAGCGCGTCTGCACGATCATCGACGAGGCGATCCAGATCCACGGCGCGACCGGCATCTCGGAGTGGACGCCGCTGGCCAAGATGTACACCAACATGCGCCACCTGCGCTTCGCGGACGGCCCGGATGAGGTGCATCACATGGTGGTCGGCCGCGCCGAGCTGACGCGGCACTAGAGGTTCAAGACCGACGGATGGGCGGCCGGACCAGAAATGGCCCGGCCGTTTTCATGTCTGGCGCCGCCGGATGTCGGCATACGCGGCATCGACAAGGGCCTGAAGCGCCGCCTCGTCGACGGCCATCCCCGGACGCAGCTTGACGTGCCGCATGCGCTTGCCCGTCCCTTCCAGCAGATGCCGGGGATCGGGCAACGCCGCCCCCTGAAAGAAGCCGATGGCGGCGTGCGCCTTGTAGGCGTTCACGTAGGCGAAGGGCGCATCGTCGACGCACGCGACCGGGCAATGATCGTGAAAGAGCTCACGCACGTCGTCGCCGCAGGCCTGCATGCGCACGAACCAGGGCCGGACCATGAGCCGGAGCGGATCGAGGACATCGAACCAGGATCTGACACGCGGATCGTCTCGCACGGCGCCGTTCAAACGGAAAAGCGCGTCGTCCACGGGCTCAGCTTTCGTTCCGTTTGGCGCGCAACCTGGCCCAGTAGTCGAGCCGCTTGGCGATCTCGCGCTCGAAGCCGATCTCGCGGGGCGTGTAGAGCGCGGGGCGATCCATCTCTTCGGGGAAGTAGTTCTGACCGGAGAAGCCGTCCTCGGCGTCGTGATCGTAGGCATAGCCCGCGCCGTAGCCCTCGTTCTTCATCAGCTTGGTGGGCGCGTTGAGGATGTGCTTGGGCGGCATCAGCGAGCCGGTGGCCTTGGCCGCAGACCGCGCCGCGCCATAGCCCTTGTAGAGCGCATTCGATTTAGGCGCGGTGGCGCAATAGACGAGCGCCTCGGCGATGGCGAGTTCGCCCTCGGGGCTGCCGAGAAAATCGTAGGTGTCTTTCGCCGCCGTCGCGATGACGAGCGCCTGCGGGTCGGCAAGGCCGATGTCTTCCACAGCCATGCGAATGATGCGGCGCATGAGGTACAGCGGCTGTTCACCGCCCGCCAGCATGCGGGCGAACCAGTAGAGCGCCGCATCGGGATCGGAGCCGCGCACCGATTTGTGGAGCGCCGAGATGAGATTGTAGTGCTCCTCGCGATCCTTGTCGTAGACGGGTGCGCGTTTCTGGACGACCTCTGCGAGGCCGGAGGGGGTAAGCGGCGTGACGGTTTTCAGCGCCAGCAATTCTTCCGCGAGATTGAGCAGATAGCGCCCGTCGCCATCGGCCATCGCGACAAGCGCCTCGCGGGCGGCGGCATCGAGCGGCAGGGCGTTGCCGGTGACCGCCTCGGCGCGGGCCAGAATGGCATTGAGCGCCGTATCGTCCAGCCGTTTCAGCACGAGAACCTGACAGCGCGAGAGCAACGCCGCATTCAGTTCGAAGCTGGGGTTTTCGGTGGTGGCGCCGATGAGGACGATGGTGCCGTCCTCCATGACCGGCAGGAACGCATCCTGCTGGCTGCGGTTGAAGCGATGGATCTCGTCCACGAACAGCAGCGTGCCCTGCCCGCCCCGCCGCTTGGCGCGCGCGGTTTCGAACAGCTTTTTGAGGTCGGCGACGCCGGAGAAGATGGCGCTGATCTGGACGAAATCGAGCTTCGTCGCCTTGGCCAGCAGGCGCGCGATGGTGGTCTTGCCGGTGCCGGGTGGGCCCCAGAGGATCAGCGAGGTGATGCGCCCTGCCCCGACCATCCGGCCGATGGGGCCGTCGGGTTTCAGCAGGTGATCCTGACCGATGACCTGATCGAGCACGGCCGGACGCAGCCGGTCGGCCAGCGGCCGCGGCGCGTCGTCTTCCAGGCCGGCGGAGGCGAAGAGGTCGGTCAGGCGCGAACCTCGAGCGTATAGAGCGAGCCGCCGCGCTTCACGACGATGCGCCATCCCTGCTGTTCGCCCGCCTTGAGCTGCGCGTCCAAGGTCGCGACCGTGTCGATCTTGGCGTCGTTGACCTCGACGATGATGTCGCCGGGGCGGAAATTATAGCGCCGCGCGATGGAGCGGCGCTGGGCGCCCAGAACCACGACGCCGCTCATATCCGCGATGCCCAGCTCGTCGGCATAAGCCGGATTGAGGTTGGCGACCTGGGCGCCCTGCATCGGGTTGCGGCCTTCGATGGTGAGCGTGGTGCGGTCGCCGTCGGGCGGCGCGGCCAGCGTGACCTCCCACGTGAGCCATTGTCCGTCCTTGGGCCCTTCGAGCTTCGCGACCTTGCCGATGCCGGCCGTCGCGATGCGGTAGCGGACGGCGGAGGGATCGTTCACCTCAAAACCATCGATCTTCCAGATCACGTCACCCGTCTTGATGCCGGCCTTGTCGGCGGGACCGCCGGGATACACCGAGCGCACGATGACGCCCTGGGGCCGGTCGAGCCCGAGCGAGGCGGCAATGTCCTGTGTGAGCTCCTGCGTCTCGGCGCCGAGCCACGCGCGGGCGATCTTGCCGCCCTCCCCCGCCCCGTCGATGGTCGCGCGCACCATGTTGGAGGGGATCGCGAAGCCGATGCCGATGGAGCCGCCAGAGCGCGAGAAGATGGCGGTGTTGATGCCGATCAGCTGACCGTCGGCGGTCACGAGCGCGCCGCCGGAATTGCCGGGATTGATGGCCGCGTCGGTCTGTATGAAGGACTGGTAGTCGGAGATGCCGACATTGGTGCGCGCGACGGCCGAAACGATGCCGAGCGTCACCGTCTGCCCCACGCCGAAGGGATTGCCGATGGCGAGGACGAGATCGCCGACTTCGGCGCCATCGGAATCGCGCATCGGGACGATGGGCAGCTTCTCGCCCTTGGGGTCGATCTTGAGCAGCGCGATGTCGGTGCGGGCATCTGCGAGCTGAACCTTGGCCTCGAACTCGCGGCGGTCGGCGAGCACGACGATCAGTTCGTCGGCCCCGTCGATGACGTGGTTGTTGGTGACGATGAGGCCATCGTCGCGGACGATGACGCCGCTGCCGAGCGAGTTCTGCGTGCGGTCCTGCTGCGGGCCGTAGAACTCCTCATAGAAGGGATCGCCGGCATAGGGGTTCCGCACGACGGTCTTGGCGTAGACGTTGACGACCGCCGGGGCGACCCGTTTCACCACGGGCGCAAACGTCGCAGAGAGGTCACCCGCCGTTTCCGGCGGCGCGGCGTCAGGCGGCGGGAGCGCGTCCTGCCCGAAGGCGGACGCAGTCAGAACGAAAGCGAAGAACGAGGCGATCAGGGTGCGCATGGGGACCGTCGGTGTGGGACGAAACTATAACGCATTCGGCGGCCCAAGGATGCCAGTCACAGGCGGTTGAAGCCGATGAACGGCCTGGTACATCGAAATTGGAATTCGGAAATTAAGTTCATGCATAGAAATGCGTGCCCAAGATAAGTAATGAGTGAAGCACACACCGTTCGAACGCTCTCAATTTGCGAATCGATTCGGCAGGCGGGCAGCTCTTATCTTGATGTACTGTCTCGCCCGGGGCACTTCATCGCCGCCAGCGCCATCTGGATCGCTGTTGCATTCGCATTATCCCTCGCAGTCGCTGAAAGCAGCGGACCTCTTCCAATATCTGGCCAGCCCCGAAGCGACCAGATTGCGATAAATCTCATTGACCTGCTCGCACAGATGGCCCTGCTGATTGCGTATTGCCTTGCCTGGCAACGTATTGTCATCCGTCGCGCTACCCCGCTCGGGGCTACCTATGTTCAAGTCCTGCCACGCTATGCGCTCTATGACATCGCAGCTGTTATGGCGCTTGTCGTCATCCTCGTTGTGCTCACGCTGCCTGTAATCTTTCTGGTTAAGTCGCGAGCAGAGTTGGCGGTGTATCTCGCGTATGTACCGCTTCTTTCCTACGTCGTGTCGCTCTTCCTATTTGCGCGCTTCACTCTGGCGTTCGGCGCCGCTGCTGCTGGGAATCATGAAATGTCCTTGCGTGCATCCTGGCGGAAGCTACGTGGATCGGTCTTCGCTGTTGTGATCGGCATGCTGTTGCTGATTGCGCCAGCCACGGCGCTGACCATGGCAGCCGACTACATTGCTGCAGCACAAGCGGATTCCGGCCCGCCGCTCGCCCGTCATGCGATCGATCTACTGGCCGGATTTCTGGGTTTTCTTGGGACGGCCGTCGGATGCACCTACGCGTCGCGCATCTATCTGAAGGCAATCGGCATCGAACCCGTCGCAGCCTGACAAACGAAAAAAGGCGGCTCGTGAGAGCCGCCCTTTCCCAGTCTCGATTTCGAAGCGCTTACGCGGCTTCTGCGTCTTCGCGGACTTCCACCGGGCCGCTATCCTTGCCCTTGGCGGTGACGTCGCGCTCGACGAACTCGATGATCGCCATCGGGGCGGCGTCGCCGAAGCGGATGCCGGCCTTGAGCACGCGGGTGTAGCCGCCCGAACGGCTGGCGTAACGCGGGGCCAGCACATCGATGATCTTGGCGGCCGACGCCTCGTCGCCGATCTCGGCGATGAGCTGGCGGCGGGCGGCAAGACGGGTCTTGTCGTTCGCGCGCTTGGCGACGGTGATGAGCTTTTCGACGATGGGACGCAGGTCCTTCGCCTTGGGCAGGGTGGTCTTGATCTGCTCGTGCTTCACCAGGGCGGCGGCCATGTTGGAGAACATGGCGGCGCGGTGAGCGTGGGTGCGGTTGAGCTTGCGGCCCGAATTTCCGTGGCGCATGGCCTTAAATCTTTCTCAGAACTGGTCTTCGTAACGCTTGGCGAGGTCGTCGATGTTCTCGGGCGGCCAGCCGGGCACTTCCATGCCGAGATGGAGACCCATATTGGCGAGAACTTCCTTGATCTCGTTGAGCGACTTGCGGCCGAAGTTCGGGGTGCGGAGCATCTCGCCTTCGGTCTTCTGGATGAGATCGCCGATATAGACGATGTTGTCGTTCTTCAGGCAGTTGGCCGAACGGACCGAGAGCTCGAGCTCGTCGACCTTCTTCAGCAGCGCCGGGTTGAACGCCAGCTCGGGCTTGGGCTCGTCCTTCTTGGCTTCCGCCGGCTCCTCGAAGCCGATGAACGTGCCGAGCTGGTCGACCAGGATGCGAGCCGCGAGGCCGACAGCCGTTTCGGCCGAGAGCGCGCCGTTGGTTTCGACCTGCATGGTCAGCTTGTCATAGTCGAGGATCTGGCCCTCGCGGGTGTTCTCGACCTTGTAGGAGACCTTGCGGACCGGCGAGAACAGGCTGTCGACCGGGATGAGGCCGATCGGCGCGTCTTCGGGACGGTTCTTTTCGGCCGGGACATAGCCCTTGCCCGAGGTGACGGTGAACTCGATGCGGATCGAGGCGCCCTGGTCCAGCGTGCAGAGCACGAGGTCGGGGTTGAGGATCTCGACATCGGCGACCGGCGTGATCTGCGAAGCCTTCACTTCGCCCGGGCCGGTGGCGCGGAGCGTCAGGCGCTTCACGCCCTGGTCGGCCGGCATCTTGATCGCCAGCGACTTCACGTTGAGCACGATGTCGGTCACGTCCTCGCGGACGCCCGGGATCGACGAGAATTCATGCAGCACGCCGTCGATCTGGATCGACGTGACGGCGGCGCCCTGAAGCGACGAGAGCAGAACGCGGCGCAGCGCGTTGCCGAGCGTCAGGCCGAAGCCACGCTCCAGCGGCTCGGCGACCATCGTGGCCGACGAGTTGCCGCCATGGCCCGTCTCGACGACGAGCTTGGCGGGCTTAATCAGGTTCTGCCAATTGGCCTGGACCACGGGCGACTCCAATTCAAAACAAAGAGGTGCGAAGCAGCCAGATCAGACGCGGCGGCGCTTCGGCGGACGGCAGCCATTGTGCGGGATCGGCGTGACGTCACGGATCGAGGTGATCGTGAAGCCGGTCGCCTGCAGCGCGCGGAGCGCCGACTCACGGCCCGAGCCGGGGCCCGAAACTTCCACTTCGAGGATCTTCACGCCGTGCTCGGCGGCCTTGCGGCCCGCATCTTCGGCGGCCATCTGGGCGGCATACGGGGTCGACTTGCGCGAGCCCTTGAAGCCCATCGTGCCGGCCGACGACCAGGCGATCGCATTGCCCTGCGCGTCGGTGATCGTGATCATCGTGTTGTTGAACGAAGCCACGACGTGCGCGACGCCCGAGGTGATGTTCTTGCGTTCCTTGCGGCGAACGCGCGTCTTCTTCTCGACCATGTCGATCTAGCCCTTACTTCTTCTTGCCGGCGATCGCCTTGGCGGGACCCTTACGGGTGCGGGCGTTCGTGTGCGTGCGCTGGCCGCGCACCGGCAGGTTCTTGCGGTGACGCAGGCCGCGATAGCAGCCAAGGTCCATCAGCCGCTTGATGTTCATCGCGGTCTCGCGACGAAGATCGCCCTCGACCACGTAGTCGCGGTCGATGATCTCGCGGATCTGAATGACTTCGGCGTCCGAGAGCTGGTTGACGCGGCGAGCCTCGTCAATGCGCAGCTGCTCGCAGATCGCGGCCGCATGCTTGGGCCCGATGCCATGGATGTAACGCAGCGCGATGTGCACGCGCTTGCCCGTCGGAATGTTCACGCCAGCGATACGCGCCACCGTCAGTCTCCTAGTTTCCTGCCCGGCCTATGCCGGACGCTAAAGCGGAACCCGCGACCAGCGGCCCATAGCCGCAAATCGCCTGTTCCGGGCGCCAGAGTCGGGGGTTCAAAATTGAGCGGCGGAGTATACTCAGGCGACCCCCGCCGTCAACGCGATTCCTTAAGAAAAACCGTAGTTAAAGTCCCTCCAGAATCGCCGCGATTTCGGCCCGGACGACTTCGACCGGCTGCATGCCGTCGATCGACTTGAGCAGCCCTTTCGCCCCGTAATGGGCGATCAGGGGGGCGGTATCGCGGTGATACTTGGCGAGACGATTCGGGAACACGTCGGGACGATCGTCCGAGCGCACCGGCTTTCCGGCCGCCTCGTCCTGCGCCGCCCGGCGCGTGATGCGTTCGATCAGGATGCCGTCATCGACGGCAAATTCGATCACGCAGTCGAGTTTCTGCCCCCGGCCGGCCAGGAGCGCGTCGAGCGCATCGGCCTGGGCCGTGGTCCGCGGGAACCCGTCGAACAGGGCGCCTTTGGCGCAGTCCGGCTGGGTCAGGCGGTCGGCGATGATGCCGATGACGACGTCGTCCGGCACCAAGTCGCCCCGGTCCATGATCGCCTTGGCCTGACGCCCGATGGGCGTGTCGGCCGCGATCGCGGCGCGCAGCATGTCGCCGGTGGAGAGCTGTTTGAGGCCGCGCGTGGCTTCCAGAAGCTGCGCCTGGGTCCCCTTCCCCGCCCCCGGCGGGCCCAGCAGGATCAGATTCATCTGCGTGCGCCCTTCAGACGGGACTTCTTGATCAGCCCCTCATACTGGTGCGCCAGCAGGTGGCTCTGGATCTGCGCCACCGTATCCATGGTGGTGCTGACGAGGATCAGCAGCGACGTGCCGCCGAAGTGCCACGCGAAACCCTGGCCATAGGTGTTGAGAATGAACTCGGGCACCAGACAGACGATCACCATGTAGAGGGCGCCGACGGCCGTGAGGCGGGTGAGCACGTAGTCGATATAATCGGCGGTGCGCTTGCCCGGGCGGATGCCGGGGATGAAACCGCCATACTTCTTCAGATTGTCGGCGGTATCGGCCGGATTGAAGACGATCGCCGTGTAGAAGAAGCAGAAGAACACGATCAGCAGGCCATACAGCGCCATATAGAGCGGCTTGCCGTGATTGACGTAGATCGCGATCGTCTGCAGCCATTCCGGCGCATCCTTCTGGAACTGAAGGAAGGTCAGCGGCAGAAGCAGCAGCGACGAGGCGAAGATCGGCGGAATGACGCCGGCCGTGTTGATCTTGAGCGGCAGGTGCGAGGATTCCCCGCCCGTCTGCCGGTTCTGGCTGACCTGGCGCTTGGGATACTGCACCAGCAGGCGGCGCTGGGCGCGCTCGACATAGACGATCAGCAGGATCGTCGCGACCAGGATGGCGAAGAAGAACACGATCCCGAACGGCGAGACCGAGCCGTTACGGCCGGATTCGAACACGTTGTAGAACGCAGCCGGATAGGCGGCGACGATGCCCGAGAAAATGATCAGCGAGATGCCGTTGCCGACGCCGCGCGACGTGATCTGTTCGCCCAGCCACATCAGGAACATGACACCGCCGGTCAGCGTGATGACCGTGGACGCCAGGAAGAACGGCCCCGGATTGACCACGACCCCGGAATTCTGAAGCCCCGCACCGATGCCGAACGCCTGGATGGCGGCCAGCACGACGGTGCCCATGCGGGTGTACTGGTTCAGCGCCTTGCGGCCGGCCTCGCCTTCCTTTTTCAGCGCCTCGAGCCGCGGCGACACGGTCGCCAGAAGCTGGACGATGATGGAGGCCGAGATATACGGCATGATGCCGAGGGCGAAGATCGCCATACGGCCGACGGCGCCGCCGGCCAGCATGTTGAAGATGCCCAGAATGCCCTGGCTCTGGCCGTCGAACGCCGACTTGAAGGCGGCGGGATCGATGCCCGGCATCGGAATATAGGTTCCGATGCGGAACACGATCAGCGCGCCGAGCGTGAACCAGATACGCTGGCGCAGCTCGGTCGCTTTCGCGAACGACGAGAAATTCAGGTTCGCGGCAAGTTGCTCGGCGGCAGACGCCATTCGATCGCTCCCTGAGCCGTCCGGCCAACGACCGGACGGCGACCCGTTTAGGCGGCGGCGCCCGAACGCTCGGCGCGGCGCTTGGCCGATTCCTCGCGGCGCACCTGGCGCTTGCCGGCCGGCTTGCCGACGCGACCCTTGTTCTCGGGCTTCGCCTTCAGGCCGGTCACCGTGACCTTGCCGCCGGCCTTCTCCACCGCGGCGATCGCGGCGGGCGAAGCATAGGCGACTTCGATCGAGAGATTGGCTTTCAGCTCGCCGCGCGCAAGGAGGCGGACGCCGTCTTTCGCCTTGGTGGTGAGTCCGGCGGCGTTGAGAGCGGCGGCGTTGAGCGCTTCGCCGGCCTTGAGACGGCCGGCGTCGATCGCCTGCTGCACGTCGCCGACGTTCACGATCGAGAATTCGCGCGCGAAGATGTTGTTGAAGCCGCGCTTGGGCATGCGCATGTGCAGCGGCATCTGACCGCCTTCAAAGCCGTGAATGGCGATGCCCGAACGGGCCTTCTGACCCTTCACGCCCTTGCCCGACGTCTTGCCCTTGCCGGAACCGATGCCGCGGCCGAGGCGCTTGGAGCGCTTGTGCGAGCCGGGCTGGCCCTTGAGTTCGTTGAGTTTCATGGCCTCAGGCCTCGACTTTGATGAGGTGCGCGACCTTGTTGATCATCCCGCGCACGGCGGGCGTATCTTCAAGCGTGCTGGTGCTGCGGATCTTGCGCAGGCCAAGACCGCGCAGCGTCGCTGCCTGGTCTTCGGTGCGGCGGTTCGCGCTGCGGATCTGGGTGACCGTGACGGTCTTCTTCTGGTCGGACATCGTTCGGCTTCCTTAAGCTCAGGCGGCCTGTTCGGCGGCCAGTGCGGCAGCCTCGGCGTCCTTGCGCGAGAACAGCTCGGCGACGGTCTTGCCGCGCTTGGCGGCGATCGAACGCGGCGAGTGGCCGTTCTTCAGCGCGTCGAACGTCGCGCGCACCATGTTGTACGGGTTCGACGTGCCGACCGACTTGGCGACGATGTCGTGAACGCCGAGCGACTCGAAGATCGCGCGCATCGGACCGCCCGCGATGATGCCGGTGCCGGTCGGAGCCGGACGCAGCTTCACCTTGCCGGCGCCCCAGTGGCCTTCGGCTTCATGATGGATCGTGCGGCCTTCCTTGAGGGCGACCTTGATGAGCCCGCGCTTCGCGGACTCGGTCGCCTTGCGGATGGCTTCCGGCACTTCGCGCGCCTTGCCGTGGCCGAAGCCGACGCGGCCCTTCTGGTCGCCGACGACGACGAGCGCGGCAAAGCCGAAGCGCTTGCCGCCCTTCACCACCTTGGCGACGCGATTGATGTGAACGAGCTTGTCGGTGAACTCGGAGTCGCGCTCGCGCTCTTCGTTGCGACGGGGACGGCGTTCGCGTTCAGCAGCCATGTTCCGGCGCTCCTCTTAAAACTTCAGTCCGGCTTCGCGGGCGGCATCCGCGAGCGACTTGACGCGCCCGTGGAAGATGTAGCCGCCGCGATCGAAGACGATCTCGGTGACGCCGGCCTTGAGGGCGCGTTCCGCGACCCGCTTGCCGACTTCGGCCGCCGCATCCTTGTTCCAGGACTTGGCGACGTCGAGTTCCTTTTCGGCCGTCGAGGCCGACGCCAGGGTCACGCCCTTGGTGTCGTCGATCAGCTGCGCGTAGATGTGGCGCGAGGAACGGAAGACCGACAGGCGCGGCTTGCCGCCGGCGGTCTGACGGATCTTGTAACGCGTGCGGCGCTGGCGGCGCGCGAAGAGGTCTTTGTTGCTGCTCATGATCGGCGGCCTTACTTCTTCTTGCCTTCCTTGCGGCGGATCGTCTCATCGGCGTAGCGCACGCCCTTGCCCTTATAGGGCTCGGGGCCGCGATAGCCGCGGATCTTCGCCGCGGTGGCGCCGACCAGCTGCTTGTCGACGCCGCTGATCGTCAGCGAGGTCGGCTTTTCCGCCTTGATGTCGATGCCCGTCGGGATCGGGAAGATCACGTCGTGGCTGAAGCCGAGCTGGAGCTGCAGGTTCTTGCCCTGCACCGCCGCCTTATAGCCGACGCCGCTGATCTCGAGCTTCTTCTCGAAGCCCGCAGAGACGCCCTGCACCATGTTGTTCACGAGCGTGCGGCTCATGCCCCACATCGCCTTGGCGCGCTTGGAGTCGTCGACCGGCTTCACGAGCAGCTGGCCGCTCTCTTCCGAAGCGGTCACTTCCTGAGCCAGAGTGAGCTTCAGCTCGCCCTTGGGGCCCTTCACCTTGACTTCACGGCCGGCGACCGAAGCGGTCACGCCCTTGGGCAGCGAAATCGGCAGTTTCCCGATGCGGGACATATCCGTTTCTCCTTCTGCCTTAGAACACGTGGGCCAGGACTTCGCCGCCGACATTGTTGTCGCGCGCGGCGTTGTCCGACATCACGCCCTTCGGCGTCGACACGATGGCGATACCCAGCCCGTTGCGGACCGGGGTCAGCTCCTTCACCGAGGAGTAGATGCGGCGGCCCGGCTTGGACACGCGGCCGATCTCCTTGATGACGGGACGGCCGTCATAATACTTCAGTTCGATCTGGAGCTGACGGTGGCCATCCTTCTCGACTTCGACGAAGCCGCGCAGATAGCCCTCGTTCACCAGCACGTCGAGAACGGCCGCGCGCAGACGCGAGGCGGGCGACGTGATCTTCTGCAGGCCGCGCAGCTGCGCGTTGCGGATGCGGGTCAGCAGATCGCCGATCGGATCGGTCATCATGATCGGGTTCTCCTTACCAGCTCGACTTCGTCATGCCGGGGATCTGGCCGTTGGAGGCGAGATCGCGCAGCGCGATACGAGACATCTTGAGCTTGCGATAGAAGCCGCGGGGACGGCCCGACAGCTCACAACGATTGTGGATGCGCGTCTTCGACGAGTTGCGCGGCAGCTTGGCAAGCTTCTGCACGGCGGCGAAACGCTCGTCGGCAGGCAGCTTCTCGTCGGCGATCTTCGCCTTCAACTCATTACGCTTGGCTTCGTAGCGCTTCACGAGGCTTTCGCGACGCTTGTTGCGCTCGATCATACCAGTCTTGGCCATTAGGTTGGTCCTTGCACCAGGATGGTTTCGTTAAACGAACGGGAACTGGAAGCCGCGCAGCAATTCGCGGGCTTCGTCGTCAGTCTTGGCCGAGGTGCACACGGTGATGTCCATGCCCCAGACCGACTCGACCTTGTCGTAGTCGATCTCGGGGAACACGATGTGCTCCTTGAGACCCATGGAGTAGTTGCCGCGGCCATCGAAGCTCTTGCCGTTCAGCCCGCGGAAGTCGCGGACGCGCGGCAGCGCCATGGTGACCAGGCGGTCCAGGAACTCGTACATGCGGTCGCGGAGCAGGGTGACCTTGCAGCCGAGCGGCATATTCTCGCGAACCTTGAAGTTCGAGATGGCGTTCTTCGCCTTGGTGATGACCGGCTTCTGGCCGGCGATCAGGGCGAGGTCGCGGGCGGCCTGCTGGACCTTTTTCGTGTCCTGCGTGGCTTCGCCGACGCCCATGTTGATGACGATCTTCTCGAGCTTGGGCGCCTGGAACTTGTTCGTGTAGCCGAACTTCTCCATCAGCGCCGCCTGCAGCTGCTGCTCATAGCGCGCCTTGAAGCGCGGCTTGTACTCGCCGGCCTTGGGCGTCTCGAAGCGCTCGCCGCCCGACTTGTCGGACTTGGATTCGGCGGCGGCAGCCTTGTTCGCGGCAGCCTGGGCTTTGCCGCGCGCGGCCTTCTCGGCCTTGTCGGCCTTGGCAGCGGCGTCGGCCTTGGCGGCCTTCTTGTCCTTGCCTGCTTCAGACATCGATCGACTCTCCGGACTTCTTGGCGACGCGGACCTTGCGGCCGTCAGCCAGGGTCTTGAACCCGACGCGCGTCGGCTCGCCCGACTTCGGGTCGATATGCGCAACGTTCGAGACGTGGACGGGCGCTTCCTTGGAAACGATGCCGCCCTGCTCGCGCTGGGTCTGCTTCTGGTGCTTCTTGACGATGTTCACGCCGGACACGAGCACGCGGCCCTCGTCCGGGTACACGCGAAGCACCTCGCCCTTCTTGCCCTTGTCGCGGCCCGTCGTGACGACGACGCGATCGCCCTTACGAACTTTCGCAGCCATTACAGCACCTCCGGCGCGAGCGACACGATCTTCATGTGGCTCTTGGCGCGCAGTTCGCGCACGACCGGCCCGAAGATACGGGTGCCGACCGGCTCGTTCTGGTTGTTGATGAGGACCGCAGCGTTGCGGTCGAAACGGATGAGCGAGCCGTCGGGACGGCGGATGCCCTGGGCCGTGCGCACGACGACCGCCTTCATGACGTCGCCCTTCTTCACGCGGCCGCGCGGCATCGCTTCCTTGATCGACACGACGATAATGTCGCCGACCGAGGCATAGCGGCGGCGCGAACCGCCGAGAACCTTGATGCACATCACCCGCTTGGCGCCGGAATTGTCGGCGACGTCGAGCTCCGTGGTTTGCTGGATCATGTCTTACGTCCTTTTCGCGTGGGGCATATCGGCTTGGGCTACTCGACCTTGCCGATGACCTCCCAGCGTTTGAGCGCCGACATCGGACGGCACTCCTGAATACGCACCACGTCGCCGGTCTTGTGACCGGCTTCGTCATGCGCGTGATACTTCTTGCGGCGGCGGACCGTCTTGCCGAGCGTCGGGTGCGCGAAGCGGCGCTCGATCTCGACGACGACCGTCTTGGCGTTCTTGTCGCTGACGACGACGCCCTGGAGGATGCGCTTGGGCATAATTCTCTTCCGTTCCCTTACGCGGCCTTGGTCGCGGTCTTCTGCTTCAGCAGGGTCATGACGCGGGCGACCGTGCGACGCACCTGGCGGACCCTGTGCGTGTTCTCGAGCTGCCCCGTCGCCTTCTGGAAGCGCAGGTTGAACTGTTCCTTCTTCAGCTTCACGAGCTCATCGCGCAGCTGGTCCGGCGTCATATCGCCGATTTCAGTGACTTTCTTCTTGGCCATGACGTCTCGTCCTTACACAGCCTGGCGCGCGATAAAGCGGCACTTGATCGGCAGCTTCTGCGCGCCGAGCTCGAGAGCCTCGCGGGCCACCGTCTCGCTCACGCCGTCCACCTCGAACAGGATACGGCCGGGCTTGACGCGGGCCGCCCAGAATTCGGGCGCGCCCTTGCCGGAGCCCATGCGCACTTCGGCCGGCTTCTTCGACACCGGCACATCGGGGAACACGCGGATCCAGTAACGGCCCGCGCGCTTCATGTGACGCACGAACGCCTTACGGGCGGCTTCGATCTGGCGCGCGGTCAGGCGCTCCGGCTCGACGGCCTTCAGGCCGTATTCGCCGAACGCCAGCTGGGTGCCGGCCTTCGCCTTGCCGTGAATGCGGCCCTTATGGGCCTTGCGGAACTTGGTTTTCTTGGGCTGAAGCATCGCTCTACGCCTTCATACCTTCCCTTAAGCCGCAGCCTGGGGACGCGGACGGCGCTCGCCGTCACGGCCGCCTTCGGCAGCTTCGGCGCGCTTGTCCTGCGCCATCGGATCGTGCTCGAGGATCTCGCCCTTGAAGATCCAGACCTTCACACCGCAGGTGCCCATCGCGGTCATCGCGGTGGCGCGGCCGAAATCAATGTCGGCGCGCAGCGTGTGCAGCGGCACGCGGCCTTCGCGGTACCATTCGATACGCGCGATTTCCGCGCCGCCGAGGCGGCCCGAGCAGGTGATCTTGATGCCGCCGGCGCCAAGACGCATCGCCGACTGAACGGCGCGCTTCATCGCGCGGCGGAACGCCACGCGGCGCTCCAGCTGCTGGGCGATCGACTCGGCCACCAGCTTGCTGTCGATCTCGGGCTTGCGGATCTCGACAATGTTCAGGACCACTTCGCTGGACGTGAACTTCGCGAGCTCGGAACGCAGCTTCTCGATGTCGGCGCCCTTCTTGCCGATCACCACGCCCGGACGCGCCGAGTGAATGGTGACGCGGCACTTCTTGTGCGGGCGCTCGATGATGATCTTGCTGACGCCGGCCGCCTTGAGCTTCTCTTCAAGGAACGCGCGGATCTTGATGTCTTCGTGCAGCAGCTGGCCGTATTCGCCCTTCTTCGCGTACCAGCGCGAATCCCAGGTGCGGTTGATGCCCAGGCGCAGGCCGATCGGATTGACCTTGTGACCCATTAGGCGGTCTCCTCTTGCGGCTGGCGCACGATGATCGTGATCTCGCTGAACGGCTTCAGGATGCGCGCGCCCTTGCCGCGACCGCGGGCGTGGAAGCGCTTCATCATGATGTTCTTGCCGACATAGGCTTCCGACACGATGAGATCATCCACGTCGAGGTTGTGGTTGTTCTCGGCGTTGGCGACGGCCGACTGCAGGATCTTCTTCACGCTCTGCGCAATGCGCTTGGGCGAGAAGGAAAGCTCGGCAAGAGCCTTCGAAGCCGACTTACCCCGGATCGACTGAGCGACCAGGTTAAGCTTGCGGTCCGAGGTGCGCAGCATGCGACCGACGGCCTGGGCTTCGTTATCCGGCAGACGCCGGGGTGCTTTGGGTTTGCTCATGTGCGGCGGCCTTACTTCTTCTTCGCCTTCTTGTCGGCGGAGTGGCCGTAGAACGTGCGGGTCGGCGAGAACTCGCCGAACTTGTGGCCCACCATGTCTTCCGACACGAGGACCGGCACGAACTTCTGACCGTTATACACGCCGAACTGAAGACCGACGAATTGCGGCATGATCGTGGAGCGACGGCTCCAGATCTTGATGACGTCCTTGCGGCCAGAGGCGCGCGCGGTATCCGCCTTCTTCAGGAGGTAGCCGTCGACGAACGGACCTTTCCAGAGGGAGCGAGCCATATGCGTATTGCCTCAGCGCTTCTTCTTCTCGTGGCGGGTACGGACGATGAGCTTGTCGGTGCGCTTGTTATTGCGCGTCTTCATGCCCTTCGTGCCCTTGCCCCACGGAGTGACAGGGTGACGGCCGCCAGACGTACGGCCTTCGCCGCCGCCGTGCGGGTGGTCGATCGGGTTCATCGCGACGCCGCGAACGCTCGGGCGGATGCCCTTCCAGCGATTGCGGCCGGCCTTACCCAGCGAAACGTTCGCGTGATCCGGGTTCGAAACCGCGCCCACCGTCGCAAAGCACGACAGGTGAACCTTGCGGGTCTCGCCCGAAGTCAGGCGCAGCACGGCGTAACCGGAGTCACGGCCGAGATACTGAACATAGGTGCCAGCCGAGCGGGCGATCTTGCCGCCGGCGCCGGGCTTCATCTCGACGTTGTGCACGATCGTGCCGACCGGCATCGACGCCAGCGGCATCGCGTTACCCGGCTTCACGTCGACCTTGGCGCCCGAGACGACGACGTCGCCAACGGCCACGCGCTGCGGCGCGAGGATATAGGCGTTCTCGCCGTCCTCGTACTTAATGAGGGCGATATAGGCCGAACGGTTCGGATCGTACTCAAGACGCTCGACCGTCGCCGGGACGTCGGCCTTGCGGCGCTTGAAGTCGACGATGCGGTAGGCCGTCTTATGACCGCCGCCGCGACGGCGCATCGTGACGCGGCCCGTGTTGTTGCGGCCGGCCTTTTCCGACTTGCCTTCGGTCAGGATCTTGAGCGGGCCGCCCTTATGGAGGCCCGAACGATCGACCAGAACCAGCTGGCGCTGGCCCGGGGTGATCGGGTTGAAATTCTTCAGAGCCATGGTCTCAGAGCCCCGTCGCCACGTCGATCGACTGGCCGTCGGCCAGCGTCACGATTGCTTTCTTCACATCGCTCCGCTTCGCAGCGAAGCCCTTGAAACGCTTGACCTTGCCCTTGGTCGTGATGGTGTTCACGGCCGTGACCTTGACCTTGAACAGGGCCTCGATGGCGGCCTTGATCTCGGGCTTGGTGGCGGTCAGCGGCACCTTGAAGACGACCTGGTTCTGCTCGGAAGCAGCGGTCGACTTCTCGGTGATCACGGGCGACAGGATCGTCCCGTAGTGGTTGAGGTCCTTGCTCATGCCAGGCGCTCCTCGATCGCGGCCACTGCCGCCTTCGTCAGCACCAGCGTGTCGCGGCGCAGGATGTCATAGACATTCAGACCAGCAGCCGGCAGCACGTCGATCTTCACCAGGTTACGCGAGGCGCGCTTCATCCCCTCGTCGACGGACGAACCGTCAACGATGAGCGCCGAGGTGAGGCCGAGCTTGCCGAACTTGGCGGCCAGCAGCTTCGTCTTGGCTTCGCTCACAACGCCATCGGCGATGACGATCAGCTTGCCCGTCGACGCCTTGGTCGAGAGAGCATGCTTCAGGCCGAGCGCGCGGACCTTCTTGGGAAGATCATAGGCGTGGCTGCGAACGACGGGACCCATGGTCTTGGCGCCGCCGCGGAACTGCGAGACCGACGCGGGACCATGACGGGCGTTGCCGGTGCCCTTCTGCTTGTACAGCTTCTTGCCGGTGCGGTTGACTTCGGCGCGCGTCAGGATGCGGCGGTTGCCACCGCGACGCTTCGCCAGCTGCCAGTTGACAACGGCGTGGATGATGTCGGCGCGCGGTTCGAGAGCATAGATCTCGTCGTTGAGATCGATCTCGCCCGCATCGGCGCCATCAAGGGTTTTGGACAGGATTTTCATGTGCGTTCCGCTCCCTTACGCAGCCGCCTGGGGCGCTTCGGGCTTACGCACCGCCGCCGGCTTCGGAGCATCCTTGGGCAACGCCGACTTCGCAGCGTCGCGGATGGTGACATAACCGCCCTTCGAGCCCGGAACCGAACCACGAACCAGGATCAGGCCGCGCTCCACATCGGTGCGCACGACCATGACGTTCTGCGTCGTGACCAGCTCGGTGCCCAGATGGCCGGCCATCTTCTTGCCCTTGAAGACCTTGCCCGGGTCCTGGCGCTGACCGGTCGAACCGTGCGAACGGTGCGAGATCGAGACGCCGTGGGTGGCTTCGAGGCCGCCGAAATTCCAGCGCTTCATGACGCCCTGGAAGCCCTTACCGACCGAGTGGCCGGCGACGTCGACGAGCTGGCCGGGGACGAAATGGTCCGCGGTGATCTCGTCGCCGACTTCGAGCAGGTTGTCGGTCGAAACGCGGAACTCCTGAAGCTTGCGCTTGGGTTCGACGTTCGCCTTGGCGAAGTGGCCGCGCATGGGCTGCGTGACGCGGTGCGTCTTCTGCGTGCCCACGCCCAGCTGGACGGCGGTGTATCCGTCGGTTTCGACGGTGCGGCGCGCGACAACCTGGCACTTGTCCAGCTGCAGCACGGTAACCGGCACATGTTCACCCTTGTCCGTGAAGACACGGGTCATGCCGACCTTTTTGACGATGACTCCGGTACGCATCCTGGCGGTCCTCAGAGCTTGATCTCGACGTCGACACCCGCGGCGAGGTCGAGCTTCATCAGCGCGTCCACGGTCTGCGGATTCCAGTCCACGATATCCAGGAGCCGCTTGTGGGTGCGGATCTCGAACTGTTCGCGGGACTTCTTGTCGACGTGAACCGAGCGGTTCACCGTGAACTTCTCGAACTGCGTCGGCAGCGGGATGGGCCCGCGCACCTTCGCGCCCGTACGCTTCGCGGTGTTGACGATCTCGCGCGTCGACGTGTCGAGGATGCGGTGATCGAACGCCTTGAGGCGGATTCGGATGTTCTGCGGTTGCATGTTTTTCTCCGGACGGCGGCTGACGCCGCCCTGTTCCCTAATCTGCCGTCGCTTACTTCGTGATTTTCGCGACGACGCCGGCGCCGACGGTGCGGCCGCCTTCGCGGATGGCGAAGCGGAGCTTCTCTTCCATGGCGATCGGCACGATCAGCTCGACGTCCATCGAGATGTTGTCGCCCGGCATCACCATTTCGGTGCCTTCCGGCAGCTTCACGATGCCCGTCACGTC
>JAKOQZ010000049.1 GCA_029778105.1 Pseudomonadota bacterium
AGCAGCATCGTCTTCGCGCCGTCCGCACCCGCCGTCAGCCTCACCGCCCCGCCGGGCGCGAACACCGCCATCTCGCCCGCCGCGACGACAGCGCCGTCGCAGACGACCGACCCGGACGCGACATAGATCGCGCGCTCGTCATGCTCGTCGGGCACGTCCAGTTCCGCGCCGGCCTCGAACACCGCCGCGACATACAGCGTTTCGGCATAGACCTTCACCGGGCTCTCCCGCCCGAACGACTTGCCCGCGATCAGCTTCAGCGCCACCCCGCCTTCGGTCCATTCCGGCAGCACACCTGAGGGATGATGGTGGAACGACGGCGCGATCTCTTCCGCCTCCTTCGGCAGCCCGACCCACGACTGCAGCCCGTGCAGGTCGAAGCCCCGGGCGCGCAATTCGTCCGAGGTCCGCTCCGAATGCACGATGCCCTTGCCCGCCGTCATCCAGTTCACATCGCCCGGCCGGATCGGCTGCACGAAGCCGAGCGAATCCCGGTGCAGGATCTCGCCTTCGAACAGATAGGTCACCGTCGCCAGCCCGATATGGGGATGGGGCCGCACATCCATGCCTGCGCCGGGTTTGAAGGTCACCGGCCCGATATGATCCAGGAACACGAACGGCCCCACGCTGCGCTGCTCGATCGCCGGCAGGA
Organism: Pseudomonadota bacterium; assembly: GCA_029778105.1. GTDB lineage: Bacteria > Pseudomonadota > Alphaproteobacteria > Micropepsales > Micropepsaceae > JADZAI01. The sequence continues at coordinate 653 of JAKOQZ010000049.1, forward strand.
TGCGGCGCACGGTCATGCCGTCGCCCAGATCGCGGGTCTTGGGCCGTATGATATGGGCGATGGCGCTCATCGTCAGAGCCTCAGAAGCTGCTTGCCGAAATTCTTGCCTTCGAACAGGCGGCGCAGCGTCGCCGGGATATTCTCAAATCCCTCCTGCACGTCCTCGATCGACTTGACCTTGCCCTCGGCCATCCACTTGCCCAGCGCCTGCGCCGCCTCGCCGAAGCGCGCGGCGTAGTCCAGCACGATGAAGCCTTCCATGCGCGCCCGCATCACGGTCAGCTGCATATAGTTCTTGAGGCCCTGGATCTCGGCCGCGCTCGCCGCATTGTACGATGAGATGCCGCCGCACAGGATCACCCGCGCCTTCAGCGCCAGATTAGCCAGCGCCGCATCCAGAATCTCGCCGCCGACATTCTCGAACACCACGTTCACGCCCTTGGGCGCCAGCTCGCGGATGCGTTTCGCCACCGGCTCCGACTTGTAGTCGATGCAGGCGTCGAACCCGGCGGTCTCCACCACCCAGTCGCACTTGGTCTTGCCGCCCGCGATGCCGATGGCGGTGCAGCCCATGGCTTTGGCGATCTGGCCCACCACCGATCCCGTCGCGCCCGCCGCGCCGGACACCAGCACCACGTCGCCCGCCTTGGGCTGGCCGATATCCAGCAGGCCGAAATAGGCGGTGATCCCGGTCGTGCCGAACAATCCCAGCGCCAGCTCCGGCGACAGGCCGGGATGCAGCGGCACGGTCGGCCACCAGCCCTTGCCGTCGGTCAGGCAGTATTCCTGCCACCCCACCGCGCCCTGCACCTTCATGCCGACGGGAAAGTTCGGGTTCTTCGAGGCCACCACCTCGCCCGCCCCGCCGGCCCGCACCACCTCGCCGATCTTCACCGCCGGCAGATAGGTGTCGCCGCCGATCCAGCCGCGCTGGGTCGGGTCGAACGACAGATGCGTCACCTTGATCACGAACTCGCCCTCGCCCGGTTCGGGCATGGGCTGGGTGTCGAGCTGGAAATCGCTGTCTTTCAGGTTTCCCGAAGGCCGCGCGGCCAGCAGCCAGCGGCGATTGACGTTCGATCCCATGACATCCTCCCAAAGATCTTGTTGCGCCGATCAAAGCCCTTGAAGCCGTCCGAACGCCACCCATATAGTTGAGAACGATTCTCAACTAGCCGCCATGACCCGCGATCTCGCCAAAACCCTCACCTTCGCCGCCGTCCATTTCACCGTGGCCTTCAGCGTCGCCTATCTGCTCACCGGCTCGGTTCCGGTGGCGACCGGCCTCGCCCTCATCGAGCCGATGGTCAACACCGTCGCCTTCTTCTTCCACGAGCGCGCTTGGCGCGCCGTCGAGGGCCGCGACGCGGCGCCGGTGCGCGTCCGCCTGCACCGGCACTGAAGTTCCGCCGGAACGAACCGTCACGCCGGCGGTTCTCCTTGCCAGACCCCGCAAGGAGACCGCCATGACCGATCACGCCGAGATCGAAGCCAAATTCTGGAAAGCGCTGAAGTCCGACATGACGTTCATGATCGGGCTGGCGGGACACGACGACCCGCAGCCGATGACCGCGATGATCGAGCGCGAAGGACCGGGCCCCATCTACATCTTCAGCGCCAAGGACGTCGATCTGGTGCGCAAGACCGCCACCGGCGCCCGCGCCGTCGCCACCTTCACCGCCAAGGGCCACACCCTCTTCGCCGGCATCGAGGGCGATCTTGTCCCCGACAACGACCGCGCGACGATCGACCGGCTCTGGAATCCCCATATCGCGGCCTGGTACCCGGGCGGCAAGGACGACCCCAATCTTCAGCTTCTGCGCTTCGACGCGGAACAGGCGCAGATCTGGCTGAACGAGACCTCGCTCCTCGCCGGCATCAAGAGCTTCTTCGGCCAGGACCCCAAGCCCGACTACAAGGACAAGACCGCGACGGTGAAGCTCGCCTCCTAGGCGCGCCTCACACATTCAGCAGCAGGTGCTGACGCTCCCACGGGCTGATCACCTGCTGATAGGCGTCGTGCTCGCTCGCCTTCACGTCGGAATAGAGATCGACGAACGCATCGCCGAACACCTCGCGCAGATCGCTCGACGCGCGGAACTTGGCGATCGCGTCCAGCAGGTGCTTGGGCAGCGCAAAGCGCGTGGAGGCATAGGCGTTGCCTTCCATCGCCTTGGTCGGGCTTAAGTTGTCGCGCATCCCGATAAAGCCGCAGGCCAGCGTCGCCGCCAGCGCCAGATAGGGATTGGCGTCGGCGCCCGGCACGCGGTTCTCCACCCGCCGCCCTGAAGGCCCGGATTCGGGGATGCGCAGACCCACCGTGCGGTTCTCGTGTCCCCAATGCGTGTTGATGGGCGCCGACAGGAACCGCACGAGGCGGCGATACGAATTCACATACGGCGCGAACATCGGCATCACCGCCGGCAGGTTGCGCTGCAGCCCCGCGATATAGGCGAGGAACAGCCGCGTATCCTTGCCCTGCTTGTTGGAGAAGAGGTTGCGCCCGCGCGTATCCGTCACGCTCTGGTGGATATGCATCGCGCTGCCGGGCTCGGCCTCATAGGGCTTGGCCATGAAGGTCGCATAGATGTCGTGCTGCATCGCGGCCTGACGCACCGTGCGCTTGAACAGGAACGCCTGATCGGCCAGCTCCAGCGGGTCGCCGTGATTGAAGTTGATCTCGCACTGCGCCACGCCCTCTTCGTGGATCAGGCTGTCGATCGAGATTTCCTGCTTCTCGCAGTAATCGTAGACGTCCTCGAACAGCGGATCGAACTCGTTCACCGCATCGATGCCATAGGCCTGACGCCCGGTCTGCGGACGGCCCGACTTGCCGGCCGGCGGCTGCAGCGGATAGTCGGGATCGAGATTTTTCTGGCTGAGATAGAACTCCAGCTCCGGCGCGATCACCGGACGCCAGCCCCTCTCCTCATATTTGGCCAGGATGTTCTTCAGCACCTGACGCGGCGCCACCTGCACGGCCTTGCCGTCGCGGTCGAGGCAGTCGCAGATCACCTGCGCGGTCGGCTCCTTGTACCAGGGCACGACGCGGATGGTTTCCGGGTCGGGCATCAGCACCATGTCGGGCGACTGATAGGTGGTGCTTTCGGTTTCGGCGTGATCGCCGGTCACCATCTGTCCGAACACGCTGTCGGGCAGGCGCAGCGTCTGGCTGTCGATGGAGGAGAGAAACTTCGCGGCGGGCAGGATCTTGCCGCGCGGAATGCCCGCCATATCGGGCACGACGCACTCCACCTCGGTGATCCGGTGTTCCTTGATCCAGTCTTTCAGTTCGGCGGCCGTACGGCTCGGCATGGGGGGCTCCTGTTCCGGAACCAGTCTAGCCCGGCCCTCCCCCCGCCTGTCGACCCAATCCCGTTCCTGTCATGCCCGCGAAGGCGGGCATCTACGGGCCGGGCTCTGCTTCTGGATGCCCGCCTTCGCGGGCAAGACAATCAGGGCCTATCGCCCGTCGTCTTCGTCCTGCGCCTTGATGAAGAACTTGGACGCGGAAATATCGCCCTGCAGCTTCACGTCGGCCACGCGCACGGTCACCTGCGTCCCCTGCGGGTCGCGCACCACCCAATAGCGCAGGGCCAGATCGTCCTGATTGAAGGCGATCAGGATTTCGCCCTGCGCGTCTTCCTTCAGCGACTTCATATGCACGACCACCGCGCCGTCTTTGCGCGCGACGTCCAGGATCTGCAGATCGGGCCGGTTGAGGTTGATGTTCTGGTCGACCAGCATGGACAGCGGCGTTTCGACCAGCGGATAGCGGTCCTGCGTCTCCAGCCTCCTGTCTTCCACCGCCACGGTATAGCCGTCGGCGATGACGGTCAGCTGCTCGGGCGGCTTGTAGTCGAAGCGGAAGCGGCCCGGCTTCTTGATGTAGAAGTCGCCCGTGGCGCTGCCGCCGCCCGAATCCACCTGGCTGAACGTGCCCTCAACCGTCTGGATCGAATTCCAGTAATCGGTGATCCGCTTCAGGTCCGCCTGCTGGAAGTCGGACAACGCCAGAGCCGGCCCGGCCAGGACCAACGCAAAGGCGGCAGCAAGAATGCGCTTCATCATGCCCGTGGAGCTAAAACCCCATTCCGGCGAAAGCAAGGCTGGGCCGTTCCGGTGCCGGGGGTGTGAAGCATTCTGTAGAGCCGTTCATGCTGCCGCGCGACACACTGCTAGAATGGGATTTCGTCGTCTGGCGGAGGCTTGGAAGAGGCCAGCGCCTTGCTTGGCAACGGAACGTTACTCACTACGAATAAGTTCAGAATGTCGTCACGATCCATAAACATGACCTGACTGCGCTTTGTAGCATCGAGCTTACCCCCGAGCCAGTTGCGGGCTGCCTTGGTAATCTCGCCACCCGCGACGATGAAGGCGTGGTCCACGAGTACCTTCCGGCTTGTTTCCGGGTCAAAAATCTCATGGCCCAGCATCATAAGAACCTGATTGTAGATCTCGGCGATGTTAGCATTTGCGCCCTTCGTAACACCGGAACTATCCAGCTTTCCCTTTTTCGCCTGTAGGCCGAAATACAGCACATGCCGTGTTGGCAGCGTGTGTTTCATCCAGACGTCCTTGCCGTACTCGAGCGCCTTGTCTCTGTGGCCAGCTGCGGTGATGCGGTGAAATCCCAGCTGTCGAAAGAGAGGTAGAAGCACCTCCTCAATCAGTTCGTCTTCAGAAGCACCATCAAGGAACGTCATCAATCGCTCACGACGCACGAGCTCTTCAGCTGAAAAGGGTCGATGAGGATTGGGGGCCGCGGTAGCTATCGCGTTCGTTGCAATGTGGCGCAGATAGCACTGCTGGTCTTCACCATAGAACGCAGCAAACCCTTCGCGGCCCAGCGCACCATTGAGTGCTGTCAAAGCCCCGGCCCGATCCGAACCTTCATTCTTTGCGTCTGACTGATCCATAAGTGTCGCGATGACACGACTGAACGTCGCTGGCGGGACGTTCGGTGCAAGCCAAGGTTCGGACAGAATTTGTCTAAGGACGCCCGCAATCCAATATACGCGCGTTGATCCGTCATGCGCGTAGTCCGTGTCGCAATCCCGGAAAAAGCGCGTAATTATGCTGCTGGATCGATAGGGAAAGAAGCCTCCGCTAGACGCGTTGTCTCCACAAATCATCTCAGCGATTTGAGCGATCGTCCGCTCTTTAAACTTCATGACTGCCAACCTTAGCGTTTGGTCAGCCCCAACTAACTATAGTCGGCATCGCGAGATCAAATCCGCCTCGATCCCTTAGAGCATCTGCTTCAACCTAACCGTCCGGGATAATATCCCGCTTGCCCTGGTGGTTGGGGGCGGTGACGAGGCCTTCTTCTTCCATCCGCTCGATGATGCGCGCGGCGCGGTTATAGCCGATCTGCAGACGCCGCTGGATGTACGAGGTCGAGACCTTGCGGTCGCGCAGCACCACCGAACACGCCTGATCGTAAAGCTGGTCGCCCGAGCCGCCCGGCTCGTCGCCGTCCAGCATGGCGGTGACTTCGGGGTCTTCCTCGTCCGGATCGGCGGTGACCGCGTCCAGATAGTCCGGCCGGCCCTGCGACTTGAGGTGATTGACGATCTCTTCCACCTCGCTGTCCGACACGAACGCGCCGTGGACGCGGCGGATGCGCCCGCCGCCCGCCATGAACAGCATGTCGCCCTGGCCCAGCAGCTGCTCGCCGCCCTGCTCGCCCAGAATGGTGCGGCTGTCGATCTTGCTCGTCACCTGGAACGAGATGCGGGTGGGGAAGTTCGCCTTGATCGTGCCGGTGATCACGTCCACCGACGGGCGCTGCGTCGCCATGATCACGTGGATGCCGGCGGCGCGCGCCATCTGCGCCAGACGCTGAACCAGGCTCTCGATCTCCTTGCCCGCGACGATCATAAGATCGGCCATCTCGTCGATGATCACGACGATATAGGGCAGCGGCCCCAGCTCCAGCTTCTCTTCCTCATAGATCGGCTCGCCCGTCTCGCGGTCGAATCCGGTCTGCACGGTGCGCTTCAGCACCTCGCCCTTGGCGACGGCCTTCTCGACGCGCTCGTTGAAGCCCGTGATGTTGCGCACGCCCAGCTTCGCCATCTTGCGATAGCGGTCTTCCATTTCGCGCACGGCCCATTTCAGCGCGACGATCGCCTTCTTGGGCTCCGTCACCACCGGGGCGAGCAGATGCGGAATGCCTTCATAGATCGAAAGCTCCAGCATCTTGGGGTCGATCATGATGCAGCGGCACTGATCGGGGCGCAGGCGATACAGCAGCGACAGGATCATCGTGTTGATGCCCACCGACTTGCCAGAGCCGGTCGTGCCCGCGATCAGCAGATGCGGCATGCGCGCAAGGTCCGCGAACGAGGGCGCGCCGGAAATATCCTTGCCCAGCGCCAGCGTCAGCGCCGAGCCGGGGTTTTCATATTCGCTCGCCGCCAGCAGCTCGCGCAGGTAGACCGTCTCGCGGCGGCGGTTGGGCAGTTCGATGCCGATCACGTTGCGCCCCGGCACCACCGCGACGCGGGCCGACACCGCGCTCATCGAGCGCGCGATATCGTCGGCGAGGCCGATGACGCGCGAAGCCTTGATGCCCGCCGCCGGCTCCAGCTCGTACATGGTGACGACCGGGCCGGGCCGCACCGCATTGATCACGCCGCGCACGCCGAAATCCGACAGCACGGTCTCCAGCATGCGGGCGTTCTGCTCCAGCGCCTCGTCGCTGTCGCGCACCACCTCGCCCGAGGCCTTGGGCTTGGCCAGCAGGTTCAGCGGCGGCAGTTCGTAGTCGCTGCCCTTCTCCAGATCCAGCATCGGCTGGGCTTCCGCCTTGGCGCGCTTGCCCTCCTTCACCGCAGCGGCGCTGCGGGCGACGCGGCGCGGCGCGGCGGGCGCGGCATCTTCCTCGTCCGCCTCGTCCTCTTCGATGGCGGGCGCGACGACGCGCGGCGCCTTGCGCGCCGGGCGGGCGGGCTGGTCGGCGAAGCCGGGCTCGATGCGCGCGTCGGCGTCGTCCTCGTCCTCGCGCCGGAAAAGCGCCGCGAAGCGCGCCATCAGCGAGGGGCGATCGGCCTCGCCGGCCTGCGTCTCATCGGCGTCCTCGTCGGTCTCGTCGTCATAGGCGGCGCGGCGTTCGGCGGCCGCTTCGGCATGGGCGGCGCGCGCCGTGCCGATCATCCGCCACAGCGCGGCGAAGGGAACGGCGGCGGCGGCCAGCGCCCGGCGGGCCCAGACGCCGACGCCGGTCCAGGTCCATCCGGCGATATAGATCGCCAGCGCCGCGCCGGCGGCGGCGGCGAAGATCGCGATGATCGGCGTCATCGGCACGCCCGGGCCAAAGGCCAGCAGCGTCGCCAGCGTGCCCAGAACCGCATCGCCCAGCAGCCCGCCGAGCCCGGTGCGCAGCGGCCACGAGTCCGGCGCCGGCAGCGCAGCGAAGGCCGCAGCCAGCGAAATGGCGGCCAGCGGGATCAGCGCGGTGCGCAGCCACAGCGCGCGCACCGCGCGGCCGTAAAGTCCGAAAATGCCCCAGGCGATCAGCGGCGCAGCCAGCATGACCGCCCCGAAGCCCAGCGTCTGCAGCGCCAGATCGGCCAGCGTCGCGCCCGTCGCGCCCAGCGCGTTCAGCGGCGCGTCGGCGGTCGCATTGTTCAGCGAGGGGTCGGCCGCGTGATAGGTCAGCAGCGCCGCCAGCAGCGCCAGCCCCAGCGTCAGCGACAACAGCCCGGCGGTCTGCACCGCCCACGGGCCCAGCGCCTGCACCGCCCGCCCCTCCAGCAGGGCGGAGACCGGCGACCAGAGCCGCTGGCCCAGACTTTCCTGCCGACGCACGGCGGCACGTCCGCCACGGCGCGGCGGGGTGCGGACGAGAGCTGGCCGGTCGATACGGGACGGCATGCTGAAAACCCGGGCCGCGGGAAACGCAAGGTCGCGGCCCGGCCGGCCCCTAGGCCATGGCTGCGAGCCTTTTCAATGCGGCCCGCGTGGTTTCCGGCCCATTAACGAGGGCGATCCGGACAAACCC
>JAKOQZ010000050.1 GCA_029778105.1 Pseudomonadota bacterium
CACGACTCGACACAGGCGCATGGCGGCTTTCGCCGTTGCGGTCGCCCTGACAGGCGCAGGCCCGGCACTGGCGTCGCCGGTGGTGATGTCGAGCGTGCCGCAGGTCAGCGACCGGACTTTTCAGGCCGAAATTCTGGCGGCGCATAATGCCGAGCGGCGCGCCGTGGGCGTGCCCGACCTGGTCTGGAGCGATGCGCTGGCCGCCGAGGCCGAGGCCTGGGCGAACGGTCTGGCGGCGAGCGGGGCGATGACGCATGCCGCGCAGCGCACGCATGGCGAAAATCTCTACATGAACGCGGTGGGCCGGCGGACGGCGACGCAGATGGTGGCGGGCTGGCTGGCCGAACGCGCGAACTATATTCCCGGCGCGGCCCACCCCAATGTCAGCAAGACCGGCAACTGGGCCGACGTGGGGCACTACACCGCGATAGTGTGGTCGACGACGACGGAAGTGGGCTGCGCCGTGGCGCGCGGGAAGGTCTATGACTTTCTGGTGTGCCGCTATAACCCGCCGGGGAACGTGCGCGGCCGCGCGGCCTATGATGCGAGAAAGCCGCGCCGCGAGGTGGTCGTCGCCGCCGCGCCGACGCCGACGCCCGCGTCTGTCGTCGCTGCAGCGCCGGTTCCTTCGCCTTTGCCTACGCCGCCGCCCGTCCAGACGGCGCGGGCGGCCGATCCGGTTCCCGCGCCGGCGCCGGCCAAGACGCCCGCAGCGCAGCCTTCGGCGCCGCCGGCTGCTGTCGTGCCGGTGAAAGTGCCGCAGGTGGATGAGGCCAATCCGGTGCCTGTGCCCTCGGCCAAGCCGACCGTGGTGGCGCGGCAGGCGGACTAGACGTTCGCTTCGAGCGCCTGTGCGCCGCCCGCCGTCTTGCGGAAGGGGTGGGCGATCTGCGCGCCCAGCGTGGCGGGCATCGGTTCGTCGATGCCGATATCCACCGGCGGGCGGCGGCGCGTGAGGAAATGCGTGCCGAACAGGAGATCGAACAGCATCAGGTTCTCGCCGTAATTGCTGTTGCCTTCAGCCGGGTTGCGCGAGTGGTGCCAGCGGTGGAGCGCCGGGGTGTTGAAGACATAGTCGAGCGGGCCGAAGCGCATCTCGACATTGGTGTGGGTGAGCAGGCCGATATAGGCGGTGATGGCGCTGACCCAGACGATGATGTCCTGCGGCATCCCGGCGGCGAGCGCGACGCCGAGACCGAACACGACGCTGATCAGCGTGTCGATGAAGTGGAAGCGGCCGGTGTTCACGAACCACAGGCGCGTGACCGAATGGTGCACGGCATGGAAGCGCCACAGGGCGCGGATCTCGTGGCAGAGGCGGTGGGCCCAGTAGAATCCGAACTCGGCGATGACGAGACCGAGCACGATCTGGAGCGCGACGGGCCAGGCACGCGGCCACCATGCCGCGCCCTCGTCGCTGGCCAGCGCGCCGATGCCGGTGAGGGCGGGCACGATGATGAGCACCTGGACGGCGGACTTGCTGAGCAGGGTGTGGCCGATGTCGGGCCAGAGCTGGCCGTCGTTTTCGTTCCAGCGGGGCTCGTGCGGCATGACGCGTTCGAGCGCGAAGAGGCAGGCCGCCAGTCCGAAATAGCTGATGTTGAGCCAGAGGAGCGGCATGGCGGTCGACATGCCATAGGCGTTGACGGCCATGGCGGATGCCATCAGCGCGGGCCAGAGCAGATATGACAGCAGCCGCTTCATGTTCCCCCATCTGCGGCCGCCGCCCCCACGTCGGCCGAGCGGACAGTTTGCGACGATTGCGCCCGTGAGGAAACCCCGTTTGCGCGCCTAGAGCTTTCGCTGTTCCAGCCCGAGCAGCGCATCGAGCGACACGAGGCCGGGGCCGCGCGCGATCAGGAGCAGCAGAAGCGCCGCCCAGGTGAGGTGGGTGTCCCACGCGCCGGGATAGACGAAGACGCCGATGACGAAGGTCATGCCGAGCAGGGGCAGCGCCGCGAGGCGGGTGAGAAGGCCGAGCACCAGAAAGAGGGGCATCGAAAGCTCGGTATAGGCGCCGAGATGGGCGGCGAGTTCGGGCGAGAGGAACGGCACGCGGTATTCGTCGCGGAAGAGGCTGATCGTGAGATCGGTGACGTTCCAGCCGCCGTCCACCTTTGTCAGTCCCGACTTCCAGAAGACGCCGGCGATGCCGATGCGTGCGGCGATCTGAATGAGCGAGAGCGGCACGAGCCGTTCGGCGAGGCCGGTGAGACGGCGGACGGGCGAGGCTTTTTCGGGCGTGGCGGCGGGGATGGCTGCAGCAGGCATGGCTGAAGTCCTTAGACGGGTGTGATCGCGGCGAACGCGCCGAGACGGGCGGCGCTACGCAGCGTGGCGGGGGGATCGAAGGCGGGCGATGGCGGGTGGGCCGCAAGCGCGTCGCTGAGGCGTGCGCCGTCGCGGAGGCTTTGCAGGAAGGCGCAGGCGGCGGCCGACAAAGCGTGCTGCACCACGCCGTCGGGCGCGGCGGCGAGCAGGAGCCGGCAGGGCCGGGCGAGATCGAGCGCGGCGAGGTCGCCATCGGGGTCGATCAGATCGGCGGCCGGGCAGGGCGCATCGAACAATATGGCGGCGGGGCTCCAGACGACGCGCGCGTCGGATGCGCCCGACAGCGCCGCAAGATCGCAGGGCGGCGTGGGCCGCGCGGCGCCGAGCGCGTGGACGGTCCATTCGAGGCGCGCGGCCTCGGCAACCCAGCGCGACGCCGCGAGCGCGGGAAGGCCCGCGAGAAAGGCCGGGAAGGCGTCGCCGTAATGAGCGACGATGGGATCGCGCGGCGGGCTTTTCGCGATGAAGCCGGCGGCCGCGAAGGCGAAGAAGCCTTCCCCGGTGAGACGCTGGGTGCCGGGAAAGATGGAGGCGAGCGCGGCGGTAAGGCCGGCGCGATAGTTGCGGGCGTGGATGGCGAGGCGCTGCGGCGTCGCGAGGGCGGCGAGCGGGCGGGGCGCGAGGCGCTCGGCCGCTGCGGCGTCGCGGATGGCGGAGGCCATATCGCGCTGCAGCTCACGCAGCGCGGACATGCGGAGCTCCTGCGTCGGTGGCGATGCGATCGGCGGCGGCCGCTTCGGCGACGAGTTCGTCGAGCGGAGGAATGTTGCGGTCGCGCTCGATCAGCGTCGGTTGCGGGCCGAAGCGGCGGATGGCGTGGGCGTAGAGCGCCCAGACGTCGGGCGGCACGGGCGCGCCATGGGTGTCGATGAGCAGGCCGTCCTCGGCCTCGTGCCCGGCAAGATGGATTTCGCCGACCAGCCCCACGGGCAGCGCGTCGATCCAGCCATAGGGGTCGAAGCCGAGATTGGCGGCGCTGACGACGACATTGTTGACGTCGAGCAGGAGGCCGCAGCCCGTGCGGCGGCAGAGGGCGGCGAGAAATTCGGTCTCGCGTGCGCCGGGTTCGGCGAAGGCGAGATAGTGCGAGGGGTTCTCCATCAGCAGCCGCCGGCCGATCGCCTGCTGGACGATGTCGACATTGCGGGCGACGCGGTCGAGCGCCTCCGCCGTGTAGGGGATGGGCAGGAGATCGTTGAGATAGATCTCGCCGTCGCGGCACCAGGAGAGGTGTTCGGAAACGAGAACCGGCTGGATGCGGCGGACGAGTTCTGCGAAGCGCGCGAGGTGGACGGGATCGGGCGTGTCGGCGCCGCCGAGCGAGAGCCCGACGCCGTGGATCGAGACCGCATTGTCGCGACGGATGGCGGCGAGCGCTTCGAACGCGCGGCCGTCGCCCATGTGATTTTCGGCGTGGACTTCGAGAAAGGATACGGGAGGACGGCCGCCGAGAACGGCGTTCAGATGGGGGGCTCTGAGGCCGATGCCGGCGCGGCGCGCCGGCGCGGCAGGGATATGGCCGTCCTCCCGCATGGCGTCAGGCCTTGGGCGCGGTGGAGCCGCCCGCGAGCTTTTCGCAGAGGCCGGCGGGGACGAGCACCCAGGCCTTGCCGTCGGCATCCTTCGCCGAATGGCCGGCGCAGGAATTGTTGCCTTCCGAGGCGCAGTCGTTCTTGCCGGCGGCGGCGACGCCGTAGCACTTCTCGGTCTTGGCGGCCGTGTCGTCGGCCATCTTGTCTTCGGCGAAGACGGGCGCGGCGAAGGCGGCGAACAGGGTCATCGCGGCGAGGGTTTGCACTTTCACGGGTTTGGCTCCTATGTCTTGCGGGAAGAGCGCGGGCGGCCTGTCCGCACGCCGCTCTTCGACAAGGCCATTCGCCGCCTCCGGCCGAGAGGTTACGTGTTGACGTGTTCGTGATGAGCGGTGCCGCGTGATCGACGACGATGTCGACCTTCGCTGGGCGAGCGCGATGCGCGCGGCGCAGGCCGGCGACAAGGCGGTCTATGCGGCGCTGCTGCGCGAGATCTCGCTGGTCGTGGCGCGCTATTGCCGGCGCCGCCTGCCCACGGCGGAGGACGCCGACGATACGGTGCAGGACGTTCTGATCACCATCCACAAGATCCGCGAGACCTACGACCCCGCCCGCCCGTTCCGGCCCTGGCTGGTGACGATCTGCCGCCGCCGCATCGCCGACAGGCTGCGCACGCTGAAGCGGCGGGGCGTGCATGTCGATCTGGATGCAGCCAGCGAGGTAACCTTTGACGCGGGCGTCACGAATGACGCAGAGGGACGAATGAACGCGGCCGACCTGCGCGCCGCAATCGCCGCCCTGCCGCCCGGCCAGCGCCAGGCGCTCGAGATGATGAAGTTGAAGGAAATGTCTCTTGCCGAAGCCTCTGCCGCGAGCGGCGTCAGCGTCAGCGCGCTGAAGGTCGCGACGCATCGGGCCATCGCGGCGCTGCGCCGGACGATGGGCGGGGGCGGATCATGAGCGGTCGGGGCGATCTGGACGCGCTGATCGGGCGGCTGGCGGACGACGCCGCGCCGGTGAAGCCGCTGCGGCCCCCGGCGCTGCGCGCGCTGGCCTGGCTGGTCGCGGCGCTGGCTGTGATCGCCGGGATCGTGGCCTATCACGGACTGCGGCCCGATCTCGCCGCCGAACTGGCGGAGCCCGGCGAGATGCTGGCGCTGATCGCCGCCGCCGCGACCGGCGTGGCGGCGACCTTTGCGGCGTTCTTTCTGGCGGTGCCGGGCTATTCCGCGCGCTGGTCGTTGTTGCCGTTGCCGGTGGCGCTGGTGTGGATCTCGGGGCTCGGCATCGGCTGCTATGCCGACTGGGTGCGCTATGGCCCCGACGGCATCACGCTGGGCGAGAGCTATGAGTGCTTCCAGGCCATCGTGCTGACGAGCCTGGCGCTGGGCGTGCCGCTGGCGATCCTGCTGCGCCATGCGCGGCTGGTGCGGCCGGTTCTGACCGCTGCGATGGGCGGGCTGGCGCTTTCATCGCTGGCGGCCGCGGCGCTGGAGCTCTTCCACCGCACCGACGCCCGGATCATGGACGTGGTGTGGCATGTCGCGGCGGTGACGCTGGTGGTGGCGCTGAGCTCGGGCTGGGGCGCGGCGTCGGCGGCCAGGGTCAGGGGTGCTCGGCCTTCCAGGCCTTGACGGCGGCCAGCGTGTTTTTCACGTGGTCTTCGTAGTTCAGGTCGGTGTGAGCGTAGACGATCTTGCCGTCGGGCGCGATGACGTAGGACGTGCGGTTGGCGAGCTCGGGCTTTTGTTCCAGCACGGCGTCATAGGCCTTCATCACGCTCTGGTCGGCGTCGGAGGCGACGGGGAAGGCGCTGCGGCATTCCTCGAGCGAGAACTTCTTGAGATCGTCGATCGAGTCGGCCGAGATGCCGATGACGCTGGCGCCCATGGACTGGAATTCGGGCGTGGCCTCGGCGAATTCGTGGGCCTCCATCGTGCAGCCCGGGGTGAACGCCTTGGGGTAGAAATAAAGGACGACGGGGCCTTTCCTGAGCGCCTCTTCCAGCGAGAAGGTGAACTCGTCGCCGCCGAGCGTGGCCTTGGCCGAGAAGGCCGGCGCGGTGTCGCCCGGCGCGAGTTCGGCCATGGCGGCGCCAGCAAGCGCGAGAGAGGCGGCGAGGATGACGGCCGGGCGGATCATGCGAAGACTCCTCAGATGGGACGCCCACTATACGCCGGATCGGCCCGGACGGTTCATCAATCCTCGGCCAGCACGATGATGCGGTCGCCCGGCCGCCAGATCAGCGCCTCGCTCTTGACCGGATTGACGACGACGCCGCCCATCTTGCGCGGGTCGGGCGCTGCGCCTTCGTCCTGGCGGCGGGCATAGCCGAATGCGACCTCCTTGCGACGGAGCGCGGATTCGATGACCGTGTAGAAATTCACCGGCGTGCCGAGCGCGACATAGTCCTCGACCGGGCGCATGGCGATCTCGCAGCCGCTTTCGTCGAGCAGTTCATCGAAGATGGCGGAGAGGTACCGGTTCTCCGACGACTGGGCGAGCATCAGGCTGATCAGCTTGTTGCTGACGACGAAATCGTCGGCGCGGGTGACTTCGGCCAGCTCGCGGTTGCGCACATCGGCCATCTCGCTGACCACGCTGATATGCCTGCCTGACGCCTCGGCGATCTGGCGCAGGTGAAGCAGCGTCACCAGCGTGCGGGTGTCGGCGGCCTGCGCGGTCATGGTGTCGGAGTAGCTGAGCACCATGACGTGGTCGTAGGAGGGGATGTCGAGGCGGGCGAGGACGGCGCGGCTGGAGCTGTCGCAATCGACGAACTTCACAGCCATGTCGTCGCCTGAAATGTCGAGATCCTGGATTTCGGCGGCCAGACCGTCGATCTCGGCGGCGATGGTGAGGAGCGAGCCGGGGGCGACGAAGCGTGAAAGTTCGCGCGCGACGATCGCGCCGCGATGGTACCAGCCGAGAATGAGCGTGCGCTCGGGGTTTTTGGCGCGCGGCGCGCAGTCGCGCAGGGCGCCGGCGTCGATCGCCCCGGCGGGCGGTTCGGCGGCGCGGATGGTGGTGTCGTCCTCGGCGATCAGGATGGGGCGGTCGTCTGCGGTGACGATGGCGTCCGCAGGCGGGTTGAGACGCACCTTGCCGTCGTCGCGCGCCAGCCCGATGAGCGCGCAGGCGGGATAGGCGAGGGCAGCCTCGCGGAAGGTCAGGCCGGTGAGGCCCGGCTGCGGCGACACGTAGATCTCCGAGCCGTCGAAATCGAGCAGCTCGGAATAGACCGCGCTGAGGCCGGACTGGCGGCTGGAATGGACGACGATGCGCGAGAGCAATTCATCGGCCATGACGAGCTGCACCTCGCCGCCGCCGACCACCTTGGCCATCTCGGCGTTGCGGGCGCTGCGGATTTCGGCGGCGATCCGGTAGGGCTCGGGCCGGCGCTTGGGATCGTGGATGAGGGCGAGGATCGTCTTCACGACGGCGGCGTCGGGATCGTCGGCGCTGGGCGAGAGGACGATGATCGATTTCGAGGCATGGGGGCTGACGATGGCGAGATCGTAGAGATCGGTCGGATCGCCGCTGCGGCAGATGACCTTCAGCTTGCCCAGATGGGGCAGCTTGTCGGCGATCTCGTCCTCCATCTCGACCTTGTCGCGGACGGCCATGATGACGACGCGCGGCCGGCGTTCGCTCTCGTTCGCGATGGCGAGCTCGGAGATGATGTCGAAGATCGAGGCCGACCAGTTGAAGATGATGGTGTGGCCGCTTTCGAGCACCCGCGAGCGGCCCTTGCGAAGCATGATGAGGCGGTCGTTGATGCCGGCGCTGAGAATACCGATCAGCGCCGAAAAGATGAAAATACCCGACAGCGTGACCGCCAACGCGATGATGCGGAAGGTCCAGTCGGTGTCGCCGGCCATGGTGCCGGGGTCCATGGTCCGCATCAGCGACTGCCACAGCCCCTCGCCGACGCCGAGCGGGTCGCTGCCGGGATTGGCCGCGCCCGTCACCACGAAGACGATGGTGGCGATGACCATGACGGCCAGCGTCATCAGCGTGAGCCATCCGATCAGCGCGATGGGCCCGGCGGCCATCGACTTGTCGAACATGTAGCGCAGGCGTTCGCCGAGCGTGATCTTCTGATTCATGGCATTCCCCTTCGGGACGTGTCTTACGCTGTTGGAGGCCCATGAAAAGGCGACAGATCGCGCGGGTGCGCCATCTGCACGCGCACGGGGCGGGTGGCTTGCCGAGCGGCGGCGGCTTGGCTTAGCTCGCGCCATGCTGTCCCAGAAAGCCCGCTATGCGCTGCGCGCGCTGATCGTTCTCGCCGAGGCGGGCGAGGGGGCGTCGATGATGACGGGCGATCTGGCGGCGGCGGCGGCGGTGCCGCGCGCGTTTCTGGAGCGCATCCTGCTGGATCTGAAGCGGCACGGGCTGGTGGCCTCGCGCCGCGGGCGGTCGGGCGGGTACGGGCTGGCGAAGCCGCCGGGCGAGATCGATTTCGCGGCCATCGTGCGGGCGATCGACGGGCCTCTGGCGCTGGCCCCTTGCGCCAGCCGGACCGCCTATCGGCGCTGCGAGGATTGCGTCGACGTCGAAACGTGCGCGATCCGCGCGGCGCTGATCGCGGTGCGTGACGCGACGGCGGCCATTCTGGAAGCGCGCACGCTGGCGGGCGGGGCGCCTTAAGGGTCGCTTAATCCCGACTGAATTGATCGACTTATAGGATCGGCCAACTGTCCTTCCCATGCTGGGGAGGCACCGAATGAGCGATCGATTCCAATTGCGCCGATGGCTGGCCGCGACGGCCGCCGCCGCCGCCCTGACGGGCCCGGCGCTCGCCGCCAGCGATGCCGCGCTGCGCGCCGAGGTGCAGGAGCTGCGCGAGGAGCTGTCGCAGCTGCGCGAGCAGCTCAAATCGCTGAAGCAGCAGAGCGGGGCGCAGTTCACCGAAACGATCCGCCGGCAGGACGAGCAGCCCAAGGTGAAGCTCGACAACGGACGCCCGAGCTTCGAGAGCGCGGACGGGAACTTCACGGCGCAGATCCGCGGCCGGGTTCAGTTCGACGTGGCGGCCTATGACCAAGATCCGGAGGGATCGCTGGCGACGGACTTCCGGCGCGGCTCGGTGGGCGATGCGACCGAGAACCAGCGGGCGCGCGATCTTTCCAGCGGCGCGAATTTCCGGCGCGCGCAGATCGGCGTGGAAGGGACGTTCTTCAAGGATTTCGGCTATAGCCTGGGCTTTCAGTTCGGCGGGTCGGGCACCGAAGAGAGCGGGCGCGTCCAGGATGTCTATATCGAATACAAGGGCCTGAAGAACTGGCGCATCCGGGCGGGCGCTTTCTCGCCGCCGGTCAATCTGGACGATGCGGCGGGTTCGGCCGACACGCTGTTCCTAGAGCGCGCTTCGGGCTCGGAACTCCAGCGCGCCCTGGCGGGCTCGGAAGGCCGCGCCGGTTTCGGCGTCCTGGGCAATGGCGAGCGCTGGACGGCATCCCTGGTGCTGACCGGCGGCACGGTCGGCACGACGGCGTTCGACGAACAGCTGGCGCTGGTGGGGCGCGGCACGTATCTGGCGATCAACGAGCCGCAGCTTCAGCTTCACGTCGGCGCCAACGCCACCTGGATTTTCCAGCCGGCCGATAACGGCATCGACAATACGCCGCGTTCGCCGGTGCGGCTGCGCGACCGGCCCGAAATCCGCGTCGACGGCACGCGCCTGATCGATACGGGGAACATCGACGCGACATCGGTGTTCTCGCCGGGCGTCGAAATCGCACTGCGTTACAAGGGTCTGGTCGTTCAGGCGGAACACTTCTGGTACCAGATCGAGCGCCGCCGTCCGGCGGTCGGGCCGGTGCTCGCCGATCCGGACTTCTCGGGCTACTACGTGCAGGCGAGCTATGTGCTGACCGGCGAAAACCGGCGCTACAACGCGCAGAACGGCGCGTTCACCTCGCCGCGACCGGCGAAATTCGTCGGCGGCAAGGACGATGCGGCGGGCCTTGGCTCGTGGGAGGTCGCGGCGCGCTACAGCGTCGTCGATCTCAACTATAATGAGGGCGTTGCCGGCGGCGCCTTGCCGGTCGGCGGCGTGCGCGGCGGCCGTCAGGAAATCTGGACGGCCGGGCTTAACTGGTATCTGAATCAGGCGGTGAGGCTTTCGGCTGACTTCCAGCATGTGGATGTCGACCGTCTGAGCCCCGGCGGGACGGCCTTCGGGACCGGCTCCGCCACGCCCCCCGCGGGCGCGCAGATCGGGCAGGACTTCAATGTCTACGCCCTCCGCGCCCAGTTCTCGTTCTGACGGCACACGGGAGACGCATCGTGAAACGCTTCTGGATCCAACTCGCCGCAGCGCTGGCCTTCGTGGGCAGCGCAGCCGCAGCCGAACTGCTCAACGTCAGCTATGACCCGACGCGCGAGCTCTACAAGCAGGTCAACGAGGCCTTCGCCGCCAAATGGAAGGCCGAGACCGGCGAAGACCTGAAGATCAACCAGAGCCATGGCGGCTCGGGCAAGCAGGCGCGCTCGGTGATCGACGGGCTGGAGGCCGACGTGCTGACGCTGGCGCTGGCCTATGACATCGACGAAGTGCAGCAGCGCACCGGCTATTTCCCGGCCGACTGGCAGTCGCGTCTGCCGGAGAACTCGTCGCCCTATACCTCGACGATCGTGTTCCTCGTGCGCAAGGGCAATCCCTGGGGCATCAAGGACTGGGGCGATCTGGTGAAGGACGGCATCCAGGTGATCACGCCCAACCCGAAGACCTCGGGCGGCGCGCGCTGGAACTTCCTCGCCGCATGGGCGTGGGCGAAGGCGCAGCCCGGCGGTTCGGATGAAACCGCCAAGGCGTTCGTCACCGAACTCTTCAAGCATGTGCCGGTGCTGGATACCGGCGCGCGCGGCTCGACCACCACGTTCGCCCAGCGCGGCATCGGCGATGTCCTGCTGGCCTGGGAGAACGAGGCGCATCTGGCGCTGGCCGAACTCGGCCCCGACGAATTCGAAATCGTCGTGCCGTCGCTCTCGATCCTCGCCGAGCCACCGGTGACGGTGGTGGACCAGATCGCCGACCGTCACGGAACGCGCGCAGTCGCCGAAGCGTATCTGAAGTTCCTCTACACCCCGGAGGCGCAGGAGATCATCGCGAAGAACTTCTATCGTCCGCGCGATCAGGCTGCGCTGCAGCGTCACGCCGAGACGTTTCCGCCGATTCCGCTTGTGACGATCGCCGATTTCGGCGGTTGGGCGCAGGCTCAGCAGACCTACTTCGCCGATGGCGGGGTATTCGACCAGATCTACCAACCGGGCCAGCAGTAATCGTCTCTCCTCCCTCGTTTGGCCCCAACTGCGGGCTCCCGGTTTCCGGGGGCCCGCATCCTTGTTCCGGAAGGCTGCCTCTGTGACGTTGTCGCCATGACCGCCCTGACGCTTCCGCGCGCTGCGCCGCGACGCCATACCGTTCTGCCCGGCTTCGGGCTGACGATGGGATTCACGCTGTTCTATCTGTCCATGGTGGTGCTGCTGCCGCTGGTGGCGCTGATCGTGCGGCCCTGGGAGCTGGGCTGGGACGGCTTCATTAAGGCGGTGAGCGAACCGGCCGTCTATGCGTCGTTGCGGCTGTCGTTTCTGACGGCGCTGATCGCGGCGGCGGTGAATGCGGTGTTCGGTTTGCTGCTGGCCTGGATTCTGGTGCGCTACCGCTTTCCGGGCCGCCGCCTGCTGGATGCGGCCATCGACCTGCCGTTCGCGCTGCCGACGGCCGTGGCGGGCATCGCGTTCGCGACGCTCTATTCGCCGCGCTCGGGGTGGCTGGGCCAGCCGCTGAAGGAGACGTTCGACCTGATCGTCGCGTTCACGCCGTCGGGGATCGTGATCGCGCTGGTCTTCATCGGGTTGCCGTTCGTGGTGCGCTCGGTGCAGCCGGTGCTGGAAGACCTCGACCGCGACCAGGAAGATGCGGCGGCGACGCTGGGCGCGCGGAGCTGGCAGACATTCCTGCGGGTTATCATGCCGGCCTTGCTGCCGGCGTGGTTCACCGGCTTCGCACTGGCGTTCGCGCGGGCGGTCGGGGAATACGGATCGGTGATCTTCATCGCCGGCAACAGGCCGCTCTATTCGGAGATCGCGCCGCTGAAGATCATCCAGAAGCTGGAGAGCTATGACTATGCCGGCGCGTCGGCGATCGGCGTGACGATGCTGGGCGCATCGTTCCTGATCCTGCTGGCGATCAATCTGGCGCAGCGCTGGGTGGCCCGCCGATGACCGCATCCCTTATCGCGCGCGCGGCGTTCAGGACGGCGCTGGTGCTGATCGGCGTGGCGTTCGTGACGCTGGTCGTGCTGCTGCCGCTGGCGACCGTGTTCGAGGAAGCCTTCCGCAAGGGCTGGAGCTATTTCGCCGAGGCGGTGAGCGAGCCCGATGCCGTGGCCTCGATCCGGCTGACGCTGATCGTGGCGGCGATCGCGGTGCCGCTGAACGTGATCTTCGGCGTCGCGGCGGCCTGGGCCATCGCGAAGTTCGAGTTTCGCGGCAAGGGCGTGCTGATCGCGCTGATCGATCTGCCGTTTTCGGTGTCGCCGGTCGTTTCGGGCCTGATCTATGTGCTGCTCTATGGCGCGCATGGATGGTTCGGCCCCGAGCTGCAGGCGATGGGCGTGAAGGTGATCTTCAGCGTCGTGGGCATCGTGCTGGCGACGGTGTTCGTGACCTTTCCCTTCGTGGCGCGCGAGCTGATCCCGCTGATGCAGGAACAGGGCACACAGGAAGAAGAGGCGGCGATCACGCTGGGCGCGTCGGGCTGGCGCACGTTCTTCAGCGTGACGCTGCCCAATATCAAATGGGGCCTGCTTTACGGCGTGCTGCTGTGCAACGCGCGCGCCATGGGCGAGTTCGGCGCGGTCAGCGTCGTCTCGGGCCATATCCGCGGCCAGACCAATACGATGCCATTGCATGTGGAGATCCTCTACAATGACTACGATATCGCCGGTGCGTTCGCCGTCGCCTCGCTCCTCGCCGGACTCGCACTCGTCACGCTCATTGCGAAACTCGGCCTGGAATGGCGTTATGGCGGCGAACTTGCCGCAGCCCGCAAACACTGACGCCGACCGCCTCATGACCCTGACGATCGACGGCATCACGCGCCGCTTTGGCGCGACCGCTGCGCTGAACGGCGCAAGCCTGAGCGTGCCCGAGGGCTCGTTTCTGGCGCTGCTGGGGCCTTCGGGTTCGGGCAAGACGACGCTGCTGCGCATTCTGGGCGGGCTCGACGCCGCGGATTCGGGCGCGGTGACCTTTCTGGGCGAAGACTGGCTGAGCCTGTCGCCGCAGCAGCGCCGCGCGGGGTTCGTGTTCCAGAACTATGCGCTGTTCCGCCATATGACGGTGGCGAAGAATGTGGGCTTCGGCCTGTCGGTGCGGCCGTGGCGGACGCGGCCCAGCCGCGCGGAGATTTCGCGGCGGGTGGAGGAACTTCTGTCGCTGGTGCAGCTTGAGGGCCTTGGCGGGCGTTATCCCAGCCAGCTCTCGGGCGGTCAGCGTCAACGCGTGGCGCTGGCCCGGGCGCTGGCGATCGAGCCGCGCCTGTTGCTGCTGGATGAGCCTTTCGGCGCGCTGGACGCCAAGGTGCGCAAGGATCTGCGCCGCTGGCTGCGCGATCTGCACGAGCGGACCGGGGTGACGACGATCTTCGTGACGCACGATCAGGAAGAGGCGCTCGATCTCGCCGACATCGTGGCGGTGATGAACAAGGGCCGCATCGAACAGGCGGCCAGCCCACGCGCGCTGTTCGACCATCCCGAAACGTCGTTCGTCGCCGAGTTCATCGGCGGCGCCGCCCGTTTCGACGGCGAGGTGCGGGCGGGACGGTTCGCCGGCGGCGGGCTGAGCGCCCCTGCGGAGATGGTGGACGGGCCGGCGGCGGCGTTCGTGCGGCCGCATGACTGGGAGATCGCCGAGGTCGGCGGGCTGAGCGTGCGCGTTCTCAATGTGCTGGACGCCGGCCCCGTGGTGCGGCTCGACTGCCGGAGCGAGCAGGGGCTGCTGCTGGAAGTGGTGCTGGCGCATGGCGCGGCAGAAGCGATCCAGCGCGGACAGACGCTGCACGTCGCGGCGCGGACGGCGCGGGTGTTTCCGCGCTGAGCGTTATCTGCGCCTGGCTCCACGCGACGCCGGGGTTGTCGGCGCCGGCATCAGGCCCAGCGCCACGGCGGCGGCGGTGAAGGGGTTGAAGCTCGACCTGGTCCTGGCCATGGCGAGGCAGAAGTCGCGCTGGGACTTGAACCACGCCGCGATCTCGTCGGCGAATTCCTCGTAGTAGGCCTGCGAGGTGTCGTAGTCCTTTTGGGCGGGACTGAAACCGTGATGGCTGAAGCGGTGGATCTTGAAGCCGCGCTGCGTCCTGTAAACATTGGCTGCGAGGATCGCGTAGAATTCCTCGATGTCGTCAAACTCGGGGTAGGCGGCCACGGGCTGCTGGAGAAGCTTGCCGTTCAGCATGCGCAGGCCGTGCAGCATCTCGTGGTAGAGCACCTCGCCCGGCCCGGCGCCGGGCAGAATGCGGCCGACATTGGCGGCGAACTGACGCCACGTGGCGGGGTGATACTTCACCAGCACGTCGCTGCCCTTGCCGGTGCCGAGCCCGAGCGGCCAGGGAATGGTGATATCCTTGCTGACCCGCCATGTCGTCCAGCCGAAGACATCTTTCTCGGCCGCGTCCTTCCATTGGGTGGGCGCGGCGAAGGCGTTGAGCGGAGCTTCGCTGGTGGGCACGTAGGGGACGATCGCCATCCAGCCCGTCTGCCGGTTGATGAAATCGCAGAGGATGCGCCCCGAGTCCGTGGTGCGGATCAGGTCGAGATAGCGGATCACCTCGCGCCGGTAGGCGGGAGGGTCCTTCAGAACCCAGATGTTTCCAAGATATCTGTGCCAGATGTCCGCCAAGACGATCTCCCTGGCTACCTCGCCCACAGATGTTAGGCGCGTCGCCCGGTTTCGGCCATGCGACCTATCGACTGCGCGTCCGTCGGCGCTCGCCGCCGGTCAGGGCAGCATCGTTCCCGTTTCGATGAAGCGCTGGTGCCAGCTGAGCGCTTCGGTGAGAAGCGAGGGCGACTGCTGGCCATAGGAGGATTTGCGCGCGCGGGCATAGTAGTCGGCCAGCATCGGCCGGTAGGTGGGGTGCGCGCAATTCTCGATGATGAGCTCGGCCCGCTGCTTGGGCGAGTGCCCGCGCAGATCGGCGAGACCCTGTTCGGTGACGATCACCTGGACGTCCTGCGCGATGTGATCGACATGGCTCGCCTGGGGCACGATAGCCGAGATCTTGCCGCCCTTGGCGGTGGAGGGCGACATGAAGATCGAGATATAGGCGTTGCGCGCGAAATCGCCCGAGCCGCCGATGCCGTTCTGGATGCGCGAGCCCATGACATGGGTGGAGTTCACGGCGCCGTAGATGTCGGCCTCGATCATGCCGTTCATGGCGAGGCAGCCCAGACGGCGGATCACCTCGGGATGGTTGGAGATTTCCTGCGAGCGCAGGATCATGCGGTCGCGATAGAAATCCATCTTCGCATTCACCCGCGCCGCCGCATCGGGCGAGAGCGAGAAGGCGGTGGCCGAGGCGATGCGCAGCTTGCCGGCGTCGAGCAGGTCGAGCATGCCGTTCTGGATGACTTCGGTATAGGCGGTCAGGCCGCTGAAGGGGCCGTCGACGAGGCCGGTGAGAACGGCGTTGGCGATGTTGCCGACGCCCGACTGGATGGGCAGGAGCGAGGCGGGCAGGCGGCCCATTTTCACTTCGTGCGCGAAGAACTCGAGCAGATGGCCCGCGATGGCGTGGGCGACGGCATCGGGTTCGTCGAAGGGAAGGTTGCGGTCGGGCGAGTCCGTTTCGACGATGGCGACGATCTTGTCGGGATCGCAGGCGAGATAGGGCGAGCCGATGCGCTGGTCGGCGCGGATCAGGGGGATCGGCACGCGGTCGGGCGGCAGATGGGTGCCGTAATAGATGTCGTGCATCCCTTCGAGCGCCGGATTCTGCCAGGCGTTGACCTCAAGGATCACCTGACGCGCGCGGTCGAGCCAGGTCTTGTTGTTGCCGACCGAAGATGACGGGATCAGCGATCCGTCCGGGCGGATGCCGGTGACCTCGACGACAGCGGTATCGAGCGGACCCAGAAAGCCCTGCCAGGCGACCGGGGCCACCTGGCTGAGGTGCATGTCGAAATATTCCATCTCGCCGCGATTGATCTTCTCGCGGGCGATCGGGTCGGAGTTGTAGGGCAGGCGGAACTCGATGCCGTTGGCCTTGGCGAGCGCGCCGTCGAGCTCCGGTCCGGTGGAGGCGCCGGTCCAGACTTTCACGCGAAAGGGCTTGCCTGCGGCGTGCTCGGCCTCGATCCGCGAGGCGAGCGCGAGGGGGACGGATTTGGGATAGCCCGAGCCGGTGAAGCCGCTCATGCCGACCGTGGTGCCCGAATCGATCAGCGCCGCCGCGTCGGCTGCCGACATGATCTTCGAACGGAGGCCGGGGTGGGCGATGCGGCTGGTCATGCGTGGGTCCCTGATTTGGCTGTCTGCGCAACGGCAGCCGCAGTGCGGACGCACACAAGCGCATCGGCTGCACCGCGATGTGGTAAAAATTCGGGTTGGTGCGCAGTCCGGCCCGATTTTTTGGGCTCGTGAGGCGAGAAAAGATGGCGGAGCCGGAGGGATTCGAACCCTCGATACGGCTTTACAACCGTATGCCGGTTTAGCAAACCGGTGCCTTCAGCCTCTCGGCCACAGCTCCGCGAAGCGGCTCTTCTAGTGTCGGGAGCCCGCCGTGTCGAGTGCGGCTTTGCCTCGTTCAGAAACCGACGCAATCCATCTCGTCGAGACGCATGACCGAGTCCTGCCTGAAGCGGGTCTTGTAGGCCGTACGGATCGCCTCGATGGAGGCCTCGGCCTGATCCGAGCGGGTGTAGAGCACCATCACCACGCGCGAGGGCTCCCGCACGGTTTTACCCGTCGCCTGGTCGCGCCACTGGCCGGCGGTCTCATCGACCGTCAGGCCGTCGGGGAAGCGGGGGGTGACCTCGGTGTTGAGGAAGTCCGACCACTGGGCCGGGGTGACCTTGCCGCCACCGGGAATGGCCAGGCCGAAATAGAGTTCGGTCTTGGCCATCAGGTCCGACCCGGCCCGGCAGGCGGCGACTGGCGGAGCCGGCGTCGCGGGCGGGGCCGAAGGTGCGGCGCCCGGCGCGGCGCAGCCGGCGACGACGACAAGAAGGCCGGCGCACAGAAGATGTCTTGCGGTCACATCGGGCCCCTTCGTTCGCTTGCGCCGGGCGGCTTTCGCACATCTTGCGGCAGCTTCCGGGCAAGGCATACCGCCCCTGCCGCAAATGCGGCAAGGCCCGCCCGCCCAGTCACGGCCTCAAAACGAGACGCAATCGACGCCATCGACACGCATGACCGATATCTGGTCGTAGCGCGCCTTGTAGGCCTCGCGGATCGCCTGGATGCGGGATTCGGCCTCGGGCGAGGGTGCGTACCAGATGAGCAGCACCTTGCTGTCGAGCCGTGCGATGCGTCCGTCTCCCGGGACGCGCCATTGGCCATAGGCGTCGAATGCGGTGAGCCCGTCGGGGAAGCGGGGCGTGACCTCGGTCTCGAGGAAGGCGCGCCACGCCTTCTCGCTGACCCGGCCTCCGCCCTTGATGTCGAGGCCGAAGATGAGCTCGACGCGCGCCATCTGGGCTCCGCCGGCGGCGCAGACGGGCGGCGCGGGCGGGACCGCCTCAGTGACCGCTTGCGGGGCGGCGCAGCCTGCGAGCGCAGCGGCCAGAAGCGCCGCGCCCGCCTTGATCGCGTTCATGTTCGGCTCCGTTCAGAACGAGGTGCGGATGCCGGTGTAGAGGTAGCGCCCGTTCATGCCGATCGGCGAAAGCACGTCGTAGGGCATGTTCCCGAAATAGCTGATGTCGGGAATTGAGGGGTCGGGATAATTGTCGAACAGGTTCGATGCGCCCGCATAGATCTCGACATTGGAATTGATGCGCCATGAGGCCTCGGCGTCGACCTGCCATTCCTGGCGATAGGTCTGCTCAGGCTCGTAGCCGCCGCCGAAATTGAACACGCGCGTCGCCTCGCCATAGCGCGTGACGCGCACGATTCCCGTGAACTCCTTGTCCGTCCAGTCGGCGGTGAGGATGATCTTGGACTTGGGCGCGGCGTCCTCGATCGTGTTGCTTTCCTCCACGCCGATCACGGTGACCGGGCCGAGATTGCGGACATTGCGGATGCGCGTGCGGGCATAGGAAATGCCGGCCGACAGGTTCAGTTCGCCGCCCAGGATGTCCTGGAAATTATAGGTGCCGACGACGTCGATGCCGTTGGTCTCGGTATCGATGGCGTTGGTGAAGAAGTTCACCGCCGTGATGTTGCGGGCGTCGAACAGCGGCTGGACGCCGACGGGCGCGCTGTCGCGGTCGATGCGCTCGCTGAGCGTGATGCGGTCGTCGATGCGGATATTGTAGGCATCGACCGTCAGCACGAATTCGCCGGGAAGATCGACGGTGAAGCCTCCGCTGAAGTTGACGGCGCTCTCGGCGTCGAGCGGGCGCGCGCCGAGGGCGGCGGCCAGCGGATCGTCCACGGGCAGGGTGGCGACGCTGGTCAGCTGGCCGCCGACGCCATAGCTGGTGGACGAGGTGGCGAAGCCGACCTGCACCAGCGAGGGCGCGCGGAACGAGTTGGACACCGACGCACGCAGGGCGATGGCGTCGGTCGCCTGCCAGCGGATCGCGGCCTTGCCCGAGAGCGTGTCGTCATAGTCGCTGGAGCTTTCGAAGCGGGCGGCGACGTCGAGGAAGACGGAGTCCGAGAGATCGGCGGAGAGCTCGGCATAGATGCCGAACACGTCGCGCGAGAGGTTGCGCGTCTCTTCCGGGCGCAGGCCGCCGCCGGCCTGCGCGCCGATGGCGTAGGTGTCGGCGAAGGGCCCGGCCTCGTAGGAGAGCGGATCGCCGGCGAAGCTCTGGAAGGCCTCGCGGCGATACTCGGCGCCGAAGGCGAACGTCGCGGGAGCTTCGAGCCCGATATCGAATTCGTGGCTGGCGTCGGCGTTGAGCGCGAAGAGCTCGTTCTCGAACGCGCCGGTGAAGAAGCTGGTAGGGCTGGTCGGGCCGAGCGAGGGGTTCAGCGTGTGGGTGACGCCGCCTTCGAAGCGGTTCTGCCCGTAATTGGCGCTGATGTCCCAGACGAGCGCGCCCTCGGTCGAACGAAGGCCGGCGGTCAGCCCGATATCGCGATTGTCGCCGGTGGTGACGGGACGGTAGCCGAGCGGGTTCACCGAAATGATGTTGGCGCTGCTGACGGGATAGCGGAAGAAGCCCGTACCTTCGGCGGAGCGGTCGTTGAAGGTGCCGAAGCCGTAGAGCAGCAGGCCGTCGTTCAGAGGCGCTTCGGAATTGAACCAGAGATTGAAGTTCTCGCTGGCTCCGTCGCCGGGCTTGAAGTTGCGCTGGCCGCCGACGAGCGGAATGTTCGCCGGATCTTCGAAGAACGGCACCTGGTCGAAGCCGGCGCGGTTGGTCTCGGCGCGGTCCTTGTATTCGCCGCCGATGCGGATGAAGCCGCCGCGATCGTCGAGCGGGATGCCGACCTTGGCCTGCAGAATCCAGGTCGCGCCGTCTTCGATGTGCTGGTCTGTGGGGTCGAAATCGGTGACGTGCAGGCCGTAGGAGGCATCGGCCTCAACGCCGTCCGGCGTGTCGTCAAGGATCACGTTGATGACTCCGGCGATGGCGTCGGCGCCGTATTGCGCGCCCGCGCCGTCACGCAGCACCTCGATGCGCTTGATGGCGTTGGAGGGGATGGAGTTGAAGTCGACCGGCGCCGTGCCGCGCCCGGTCTTGGCCTCGGTCGTGGTGATCGCCGTCGTGTGGCGGCGCTTGCCGTTGACCAGCACCAGAACCTGATCGGGGCTGAGGCCACGCAGCTGGGCGGGGCGCACGATGTCGGCGCTGCCGGAGTTGGACTGCCGCGGGAAGTTGAACGAAGGCACAAGGTTCTGAAGCGCCTGTCCCACTTCGCCGCCGAGCGCGCCGGATTTTTCGATCGCGTCGGCATTCACGATGTCGATCGGAACCGGCGTCGTCACGACAGTGCGGGCGCGGTTGCGCGACCGGGCGCGAATGCCGGTGACGACCACTTCCTCTTCGGCCTCCGCTTCGGCGGCAGGTTCGGCAGCCGGTGCAGCGGTTTCGGCGGCGGGCGCGGCGGCGTCCTGAGCGAAGGCGGGGCCGAATGCAAGCAACGCAGCGGCAGCGCCGCCAGTCAGAAGAATGGAACGCAACGAACCGAACTGCATGATGCCCCCGCACTGCAACAGTGTGATGATTTGGTCTCATCTCCATGCCCGAGCGCCCGCCGGGCGTAAAGTCAGCGCTGCTAAACCATGTCTGAAGTCTGCGGGGCGGCGCCAAAAGCCCTGTTGCCAGAGGGGGCAAAGGGGCGCAGTCTTACCTCCCGCGGGTGGAACGGACGCCGGCCCGCACGAGACGTCCGCATCCCGCACTACACGGGAGGGCCGCGATGAGCGGCAGACGCGCATGACCGTTTCGATGATCCTGAAATCCAAGGGTTCTGAGGTGATTTCCGTCAGGCCGGACGATCCCTTGTCGTCGGTGGTCGAGACGTTATCGGCGCGCCGGATCGGTGCGGTGCTGGTGCTGCGCGGCGACGGCGGCGTGGCCGGGGTTCTGTCGGAGCGCGATGTCGTGCGGGCCCTGGCCCGGCATAGTTCGGCGGCGCTGGGCATGCCGGCATCGGCCTTCATGACCGCCGAAGTCGTCAGCGCCGGCCCCCGGGACTCGATCGGCAGGGTCATGGAGAAGATGACCCATGGCCGGTTCCGCCATTTGCCCATTCTCGACGAGGGCCGGCTTGTCGGCATCGTGTCGATCGGCGACGTGGTGAAGAAGCGGATCGACGATGCGGAGCACGAGGCGCAGGCTTTGCGGGAGTATGTGACCCAGGCGGGCTAGGGAACGGCCTCAGCACCTTATCCGTTGTAACCTCAGCGCGGGGAGCTCCCGGGTTGAGGAGGATGCGATGAGGCGTATCGCCATTTCGACGCTTGCGCTGGTGCTGGGCCTCGGCGCATCGCCGGCCTTTTCCGGCGACGGCAAGGTGAGCCGGGAGCGGCTGGACGCCATCATGTCGGCCTGGCCTGACGACGTACGCGAGAACGCGGAACACCTGATCGCAGCCTACGGCATGCCCGACCGCGTGACCTCGACCATTCTTGTCTGGGACGTGCCGAGCGCCGCGCAGCAGGCGGCGATGGTGCGCGCTGCAGGCGAGCGCGTCACCACGGCCGAGGCGGGCGCGGAGATGATCTCGGTGAAGAAGTGATCAGTTGCGCGAGCCGCGCAGCTCGGTCGCGATCGTGTCGGCTTCGGCGGTTTCGACCGGCGCGTTGAGCGGGGTGCGCGCCATCAGCTGGTCGGTCTCATTGCGCGCGCGTTCGAACGAGGCGAGCAGCTTGCCGGTGAGCGGCATGTTAGTGTCGAGCTTGACGCCCTTGGGGTTCACCTGCTCGCCGTCGATGATGATCTCATAGTGGAGATGCGGCCCCGTCGACTGGCCGGTCGATCCGACATAGCCGATGACCTGACCCTGAGTGACGTGAATGCCGGCCTTGATGCCGCGTCCATAGGCCGACATGTGGCCATAGGCGGTCTCGTAATTGTCGGTATGCCGGATCTTGACATAGTTGCCGTAGCCGCCGGTGCGACCGGCAATCTCGATCACGCCGTCGCCGCTGGCGAGAATGGGCGTGCCCTCGGGGGCGGCGAAGTCGATGCCCTTGTGCATTTTGGAATAGCCGAGGATCGGATGCTTGCGCATACCGAAGCCCGACGAAATGCGGGCGCTCTCGATCGGGGTGCGCAGCAGGGACTTCTTGATGCTCTTGCCGTCGGCGGTGAAGTATTCCGGGTCGCGGCCGGGTTCGCGCTGATAGCGGTAGAGCGGCATGCGCTCGCCGCCCAGCGTGAGCGCGGCGAACAGGATGTCGCCCGATTTCACCGGATTGCCGAACTCGTCGAAATAGCGCGTGAAGAAGACCTCGAAGCTGTCGCCCGAGTGAATGTCGCGCTGGAAGTCGACGTCGTAGGAGAAGAGATACATCAGCTGCGACGTGACGCGATCGGGCACGCCGGCTGCGGCGGCTGACATGAACAGGCTGGCGTCGATGACGCCGCTGGCGCGATAGAGCTGCGCCGACAGTTTTTTCTGGATCGTCTCGGCCGAGTAGCTGCCTTCAGTATCGCGGCGCGCCACCACTTCCTTGTCGACGTCGGGCTTGAAGGCGAGCGACATGAGGCGCACGCGGCCGGGCTGATCTTCAAGGAGGTCTCGGCCCTGCGGGATCGGCAGCGCGGAAGCGCGGATCGGCGCGGCTTTCGCATCGGGCACGCCGAGCGTGACAGTGAGGCGGAAGCCCTGGCGGATCTGGCGCGGATCGTAGACCGCCGCGATGGCTTTGACGGCGGCGAGGGCATCGTCCTTGGTGGCGCCGGCAGCCTGCAGCAGGCTGGAAAGCGTATCGCCTTCGGCGACAGTCAGAACCTGGGTATCGATGCCTGCATAGCGGCGATCGTCCGGCCCCTCGATGCCGGCATAGAGCGAACCGATCTCGTCATCGAAGCGCTCGGATTCGTCGATGTTCGGGCGCTGGGCGCCCGCGATGCTGAGGTCTGCCGGGCTGACCGTGGCCATCAGGCGGGCAGGGCCGGTCGGTGCCAGAAGCG
This sequence comes from Pseudomonadota bacterium, assembly GCA_029778105.1. Classification (GTDB taxonomy): domain Bacteria; phylum Pseudomonadota; class Alphaproteobacteria; order Micropepsales; family Micropepsaceae; genus JADZAI01. The sequence goes on from JAKOQZ010000050.1 coordinate 22,634, forward strand.
CCCAGGTGAGCGCGAGCCCAGCAACGGCCGCCGAGCCCGCAGCACCAGCCGCAGCCAGCCAGCGCCGATCGGCGGCCGGTTTTGGGGCGGGCGGGAGGCGATTTTCCAGTGCGATCAGCGCCAAAGCGAATCTATCCCCGGGGCAGGCGTCGTCTTCGAGCGTATCTCTGCCTTCGGGCGGTTGGGAAAAGGTTAATTTCCGCTCACGATATTAAACGGGAGCTTTAAGACCTGCCGAATGGGCTGCTTTTTTCCTTTCGATGGCGCTTGACATCGAAACGTCACGGGCATAGAAACCGCCTCCCGCCCGACGGAAGCGTGTTTTTGAGCACGAAGCCCTGCGGCGGCCGGTTCGACCGGACCTCTCTTTTCGCAGCTTTCGCGCGCATCGGGCTTCCCGATGGGGAGAGGTTTTGTCGGCCGACGTTGATTGAAATTGTTAAGTGATGGAAGGGCGACGCGGGCGGCGGGTTGCTGCGGAGAGATCTGCGGTGATGAGCTGGCTGTTAGTTGCCTGGAGATACGCAAGAGCGGAACGCTCATGGGTTCTGGTTTCGGCTGGGGCTTATGGGAACTATCTGCTTTTGAGTTTTTTACATGCGACGCATGTCAGTGACATGGGGCCTGGATGAGACTTGGATGTC
>JAKOQZ010000051.1 GCA_029778105.1 Pseudomonadota bacterium
GCATCGGTTTGTGGAACCGAGGGTCCCCCGTTCGAGCCGGGGAGGTGGTACCATCGCTTCCGCGCCGCGCCGCGCCTTGCAGGCCCGGGCGTCACTTCACCGAAATCGATCCCACCATGCCCAGCTGATAGTGGCCGGGGATCGAGCAGGCGAACTCGAATACGCCTGCCTTGGTGAACGTCCACGTCAGCGACGCGGTCTCGCCCGGCTTCGCGCTCACCATATTCGGCATGGCGTGGGTCATGCCGGGCATCTGCGCCATCATCTGGCGGTGGGCTTCGAAGAAGGCCTTGTCGCCGATGCCCAGCTCGTGGTCCTGCGTGCCGTCATTGACCAGCACGAACGTGATCGTCTCTCCGGTCTTCACGTCCAGCGACTTCAGGTCATAGGCGATTTCCGTGGCCTTCACCGTCACGGTGCGCGAGGCCTTGGCCGGATCGCCGGGCGCGCCGAAACGCGACATGTCGTCCATGTGGCTCATGTCGTGGCCCTCATGGCCGCCGGCCCCGTGGCCTTCATGTCCCTGGGCGAATGCCGGCGCCGCCATCAGCGCCGCCGCCAGAACCAGTGCGATCCGCATTGCTGTCTCCTTCAAAACCACACGCGCAGTCCTGCGCGCACCGAACTCGTCTCCACGTCCTCGCCGGCGGCGCGGGCGAGGCCCGCCGTCTCGCCAAGCGCGCGCTCATATTCCAGACGTACGAAAGGGGCGAATTTGCGGGTGATCTCCCAGCGCAGCGTCAGCTCGGCCCTCACCGAGGAAAAGCCCGCACCCACGTTCAGCTCCGGCACATCCTGGGCGAACGCCTCGATCTCGACTTCCGGCGTCAGCACCAGCGTCTGCGTCAGAAGCAGGTCGAACTCCTGCGTCAGCCGCGCCGACAGATCGCCGTCCTCGCTCAGATACGCCGCCGCGTCGGTCTCGAAGAAATAGGGCGCAAGCCCGATCACCCCGGCGGTCAGATAGGCGTGACCGTCCGGCTCGACGTCATAGCGCACGCCCGCCTTGGCCTCGAAAAAGTCCGACACCGGCACGGTATAGAGCGCCTCGATCTCCGCCGTCTCCACCGCGCCGTCATGGGCCTCGCCCTGGCTCGTCAGACGGAATTTAGAGGCGTCGCCGCCGATCCACGCGTCGGCGTCCCAGCCCCAGACATCGGCGCCGTCGGCGCGGCCGTAATCGGCCTCCGCCCGCACCATCCAATAGGTGATCGTATCGTGTCCGGCATGCGCCGCTGCGGCGGTATGGCCGTCATGCGCGCCCGAGACGGCGGCGAGCAACAGGGCGATCATCGCGCGGGCGCCTCGCCGATGGTCACCTTGGCCATCATACCGCTGATCATGTGGTTCAGCAGGTGGCAGTGCAGGGCCCACTCGCCCGGCTCGTCGGCGGTCAACAGCACACTCACCGTCTTGCCCGGCGGCACGATGACGACATGCTTGGTCGGCAGGCGCTCCGGCGGCTGGCCGTTCTCGGCCAGCACATGCGGCCCGTGCAGATGCATCGGATGCGCCATCATCGTCTCGTTGACATAGGTGATGCGCACCCGCTCGCCATAGGTCAGCTCGATCGGATCGCTGTCCTCGAACGGCTTGCCGTTCAGCAGCCAGATATAGCGTTCCATATTGCCGCCCAGCGTCACGGTGATCTCGCGCACCGGCGGACGGGTGTCGGCATTGGGCACCAGCGCCTTCAGATCGGCATACGAGAGAACCTTGCTGTCGGGCGGCGATCCGGCCTCCCAACCCATCGCCTGGGCTTCCTCGGCGACGGCGGGATCGTGTCCCATCGCGGCGTGGTCCATGCCGGCCATGTCGTGACCCGTGGCGTCGTGGTCCATGCCGGCCATGTCGCCGCCGCCATGATCCATGCCCGGCATCGCGCCCATATCGGCCATGCTCAGCAGCGCGCGGGGATGCATCTGCGGGATTTCGGCGCTCATCCCCTCGCGCGGGGCCAGCGTCGCGCGGACATAGCCCGAGCGGTCGATCGACTCGGCGAAGATCGTATAGGCCTTGTCGCCGTCGGGAATGACGACGACGTCATAGGTCTCGCCGATACCCATGCGGAATTCGTCCACCGGCACGGGCTGAACGGGGCTTCCGTCGGCGGCGATGATGATCATCTTCAACCCCGGAATGCGTACGTCCATGAAAGACATCGCATTGCCGTTGATGAACCGCAGCCGCACCTTCTCGCCGGGTTTGAACAGCAGCGTCTCATTCGCCGCCGCGGAATGGCCGTTGATCAGATAGGTATAGCCAGTCACGTCGGCGAGGTCGGTGGGGTCCATCCGCATCTCGCCCCATTCGGCGCGGTCTTTCAGCGCCGCCGACAGGCCTTTCTTGTCCACGTCGCGGAAAAAGTCGCCGAGCGTGCGCTTGCCGTAATTGTAATAGCCGGGGTCGACTTTCAGATTGCGCAAGATGCGCATGCCGCGCTCGGGATGGATGTCGGACAGCATCACCACATAGTCGCGCTCGGTCTTCACCGTCTCGCCGCCTGCCGGCGCGATCACCAGTGGGGCATAAATCCCGTCCTGCTCCTGCAGTCCGGTATGCGAATGGTACCAGTAGGTCCCGCTCTGACGGATCTTGAAGCGATAGGTGAAGGTCTCGCCGGGCGCGATGCCGGGATAGCCGTTGAACCCGGTCACGCCGTCCATCAGCCCGGGCAGCTTCAGTCCGTGCCAGTGCAGCGACGTCGGCTCGTCCAGCGTATTGGTGACGCGGATCACCGCGTCGTCGCCTTCGGTGAAGCGCAGCAGGGGGCCGGGAATCGTTCCGTTGATCGCCAGGCGGTCATAGGCCTTGCCGTCCACGGTGACCGAGGCTTCGCCGATCGTCAGGTCATAGACCCGCTCGGCCGCCGCCGCGTCTGCGGCCAGTGCGCAAAGGGCGGTGAAAAGTGGGAGGAGAACGCGTGCCATACCCCCCTAGGGTATACTCATCCGAGCCGGGCTGCGCCAGCCCCGGCACCGGAAAAATTGCTCAGATTGAACAAGAACCTTCATTGGAACCCGGGCGATGGAGTACCTAAATCCCCGGTACGAGATCATGGAGAACGCCGATGTATCCGACCCAGAACGACCTTCCGCTGCAGACCCGCGATGCGATGGTGCGGCTTCTGAATGCCCGCCTGGCCGATACGATCGACCTGGCGCTGCAGATCAAGCAGGCCCACTGGAACGTCAAAGGCCCCAATTTCATCGCCCTGCACGAGCTTTTCGATCGCTTCCATACCGAAGCCGAGGCCCTCTATGACGACATCGCCGAGCGCATCACCGCGCTGGGCGGCATCGCCTACGGAACGGCTGCGACGGTCGCGGAGAAATCGTCGCTGCCGGGCTATCCCACCGACATCGCCGACGGCCAGGCGCATGTGAAGGCGCTGGCCGCATCCTATGCCGCGCTCGCCAAATCGGTGCGCGCCGACATCGACACGGCGGCGGGCGCCGGCGACGCCGATACGGCCGATCTTTTCACCGGCATGTCGCGCGGCCTCGACAAGACGCTATGGTTTCTGGAAAGTCACCTTCAGGCGGGGGCATAGTTCGCCCGGAACCGGCGGAAACCCTGTTGCCGCTGGGGCCGGAACCTTTTATGAGGCCCTCAGGAGGCCGTGATGCGCCTCCATCGCCAGAAATAGGACTCAGACGATGAAGCGCTTTCTCTCCCTCGGTACGGCTGCGGTTTTCGCCGCCGCCCTGACCACCTCGGCGCTGGCCAACGGCCAGGGCTCGCCGGTTGAACCCGCGCCCGCTCCGGCGCCGACCCAGCTCGAGCCGGCCGGTCCGGCCCCGGCCGCCACGGTCGAAAAGACCCAGTCGTCGCAGAACTGGTGGCTGATCGCCCTCGCGGCCGTCATCATCATCGCGATCATCGTCATCGCGTCGGACGACAACAACGACGACACCAGCCCGAATAACGGTTGAATCCGGAGCTCTTCCGGTTTCCTGAAAGAGCGCCCTTGCGGGCGCTCTTTCTATTTTCGCGGCAGCGACCCGCGACTCAATTGCCTGCTGTGTGCAAATCTCTTACTTCTTCGTGAAAGGGTGATTCAGCGCCCGGCTTTCATGGAACGAAGCACGTGAAGTTCGCCGCCACATTTGCGCTCGCTCTGGCCGTCGCCACCGCGCCCGCCATTGCTGCCGATGCACCCAAGCCGGCCAAGGACGCGATCGCGCCGGCCAGCGTTCCACAGCGCAGCGAGGTGGAGCTTGAGCCCGCAGGGGTCGCTCCCGGAACCACGGTTCGCCAGGCGCGCATTGCGCAGAACTGGCTGTTGTTGGGGCTCGGCACGGCCGCCTTGGCAGGTATCATTTTGGGTCTGTCCGGATCGGACTCAGACTCGACCTCCACCACTAACTGAGTTCGATTTCCGGCTGTGTTGCCGGGGCATGAAGGGCCGTCGGGGCCGTGAAAAAATGGGGAGTTCCAATATGAAGCGTTTTCTGTCTCTCGGTACGGCTGCGGTTTTCGCCGCCGCCCTGACCACCTCGGCGCTGGCCAACGGCCAGGGCTCGCCGGTTGAACCCGCGCCCGCTCCGGCGCCGACCCAGCTCGAGCCGGCCGGTCCGGCCCCGGCCGCCACGGTCGAGAAGACCCAGTCGTCGC
>JAKOQZ010000052.1 GCA_029778105.1 Pseudomonadota bacterium
CCGATGCCGTCGCCGGGGAGAAGGAGGAGTTTCGCGGTCATGGGGTTCGTCTCTCGTCACTCAGAACTGTCATCCCGGCCGGAGCGAAGCGGAGAGCCGGGACCCAGAGCCGCAAGTGGCGCTCGCGGCCCCTGGGTCCCGGGTCTACGGTGCCTGCGGCGCCTTCGCCCGGGATGACACGAAGGGTTAAATCGGATTCAGAGCCAGGGCTTGGCGAGTTTCGCCTTCGCCTCGTAGTCGTCGATGGCCGCGCCGTCGCGCAGTGTCAGGCCGATATCGTCCCAGCCGTTGAGCAGGATCTGCTTGCGGAAGGGATCGATGTCGAAGGTGATGACGCCGCCGTCGGGGCCGCGGATTTCCTGTTTCTCCAGATCGACCGAAATGATCGCGTTGGCGCCGCGCTCGGCGTCGTCCATCAGCTTGTCGATCTGATCCTGCGGCAGCGCGATGGGCAGAATGCCGTTCTTGAAGCAGTTGCCGTAGAAGATGTCGGCGAAGCTCGGCGCGATGATGCACCGGAAGCCGAAATCGAGCAGCGCCCAGGGCGCGTGCTCGCGGCTGGAGCCGCAGCCGAAATTCGCGCCTGAGACGAGGATCTTCGCGTTCTTGTAGGCCGGCTTGTTCAGCACGAAATCGGGAATGTCCTTCCCGTCCGGCGTGCGGCGCATTTCGTCGAAGAGGGCGTTGCCGAGGCCCGACCGCTGGATCGTCTTCAGGAACTGCTTGGGGATGATCATGTCGGTATCGACATTGACCAGGGGAAGGGGCGCGGCGACCGCGGTGAGCGTGGTGAAGGGTTCCATCAGACGAGTTCCCGCACGTCGGTGAGCGTGCCCTTGATTGCAGCGGCGGCGGCCATGACCGGCGAGACGAGATGCGTGCGCCCGCCGCGGCCCTGACGGCCTTCGAAATTGCGGTTCGACGTGGAGGCGCAGCGTTCTTCGGGCTTCAGCTTGTCGGCGTTCATCGCAAGGCACATCGAGCAGCCCGGCTCGCGCCAGTCGAAGCCCGCTTCGATGAAGATGGCGTCGAGACCTTCGCGTTCGGCCTGTTCCTTCACCAGGCCCGAGCCCGGCACGATCATCGCGTTCACATGGGCCGCGACCTTGCGGCCCTTGGCGATGGAGGCGACGGCGCGCAGATCCTCGATGCGTCCGTTGGTGCAGGAGCCGATGAAGACGCGGTCGACCTTGACCTCGCTGAGCTTCTGCCCGGCGGTGAGGCCCATATAGTCGAGCGCGCGTTCCTTGGCGGCGCGCCGGCCCGGATCGCTCTCGTTCGCCGGGTCGGGCACCACGCCCGTCACCGGCGCGACGTCTTCCGGGCTCGTGCCCCAGGTGACGAGCGGCGGAATGTCGGCGGCGTCGATGACGATTTCGGCGTCGAAATGGGCGCCGTCATCGGAGAACAGCGTCTTCCAGTAGGCGAGCGCCTGTTCCCAGCCGCCGCCCTTGGGCGCCTGGGGGCGGCCCTTGATGTAGTCGAACGTCTTCTCGTCGGGCGCGATCAGGCCGGCGCGCGCGCCGCCTTCGATCGACATGTTGCAGAGGGTCATGCGGCCCTCCATCGAGAGCGCGCGGATCGCCTCGCCGGCATATTCGATGACATAGCCGGTGCCGCCGGCCGTGCCGATCTTGCCGATGATGGCGAGCGCGATGTCTTTCGCGCCGACGCCGGGACCGGGCGTGCCGTTCACGGTGACGCGCATGTTCTTCGACTGCGGCATGCGCAGCGTCTGGGTGGCGAGCACGTGCTCGACCTCCGACGTGCCGATGCCGAAGGCGAGCGCGCCGAACGCGCCGTGGGTGGAGGTGTGGCTGTCGCCGCAGACGATGGTCATGCCGGGCTGGGTGAAGCCCTGCTCCGGCCCGACGATATGGACGATGCCCTGGCGGATATCGTCCATGGCGAGATGCTCGATGCCGAACTCGGCCGCGTTGGCGGCGAGGGTCTGCACCTGCAGTTTCGATTCAGGGTCCGAGATCCCCTCGATGCCGCCGGCCCGGTTGGCCTTGTCGGTGGGGACGTTGTGGTCGGGCACCGCCAGCGTCTTTTCCGGGTGGCGCACGGTGCGCCCCGCCATGCGCAGGCCCTCGAAGGCCTGGGGGCTGGTCACCTCGTGCACCAGGTGCCGGTCGATATAAATCACGGGGAGCTCGCCCGGGGCGGCCGAAACGAGATGTTCGTCCCAGATCTTGTCGTAGAGGGTGCGGGCGCGGGTCATGAGATACTCGACAGGCAGGCGAATTGCGGGAGGGGTCACATAAACCCTGCGCGGGCCGTCGGGAAGGGGCGGTTTTGGGCAACTTTATTGCGCGGCTTAAGGGCGCGTTGACCCCGGCCGGACATATTGGGCCCAAGGGGGACCCATGACCGACGCGCCTGACGCCGCCGCCGGCACGGCCCCGGCCGAAAGCCTGCACTGGTCGTTTTTCAAGGCCTGCGTCGCCGGCTTTGCGATGGGCCTGACGGTCTCGTCGCTGTTTTCCGGGGCGTCGTTCCTCGAAGCGCTGGGCTCGATGCTGTTCGACCATCTGGCGGTGGGCGTCATGATGATCACGGTGTCGCCGGCCCTCGCCATTCCCGCCCGCCTGCTCGCCGATCTCGCGGCGCGGCTGGGCCTGCCGCGGGGTCTCTCGGATGTGCTCATCGGCGCGGCGATGGGCAGCCTCATGCTGCTGCCCGACCTGACGGCGGGGCGGATGCCCGGCGCAATGGGCTGGGGCTTTCTGGTCGGCGGCGGTTTCGGCGGCTGGGTGTTCTGGCGCGGACGCGGACGGCCCGGCGCGGCGCTGCTGGCGGACCTCGCCGACGCCTGGATCGGACGGCTGCGCCGCGCGCCCTGAGGGCTGTCGCAAAGGCTTCGCGCGGCTGTCGCGCCGGGGCGCGGAAAACCGTCGCGCAGCGCCTTCAGCCTCGCATCGACCCCAAGCGAGAGGCTGCCACCATGCGCGAACAGGAATTCCCCGTGATCGAAGACGCCGACGCCGAAGACGTCGTGCTGGTTGAAGAGATCGTCGCGACCGACGACGAAGAGACCGACGCGGACGGCGAAGAGGCCGACGAAGAGACGGACGCCGAAGACGGCGACGACGAAGACGGCGATGAAGACGAGGCCGAAGAGGCCGCCTGACCGCCGCAGGGCCGCCCCCGGCCTGCCGCAATCTCCCCTGAGCCTTCCGGCTTTCCGCCGGAGGCTCAGCCTTGCTCACACGCCGTACGCTCATCGCCGCCGCCTGCGCCCTGCCCTTCGTCCGACCGGCCCGGGCGGATGCGGGGCCATCGCTGGTCGCCGCCGCGCGGGCCCAGATCGGCGTCACCACGATCTACGACCCCGCCTATGCGCAGCTCGCCTATCCGATGGGCGACGTGCCGCGCGAGCGGGGCGTGTGCTGCGACGTGGTGATCCGCGCCCTGCGCGACGCGCTGAACGCCGATCTGCAGCAGCTGGTGCATGAGGACATGCGCGCGCATTTCGGAAAATACCCAGGGCTCTGGGGCCTGACCTCGACGGATCGCAATATCGACCACCGCCGCGTGCCGAACCTGCGCCGCTATTTCGAACGCCGGGGCATGGACCTGGCGGCCGGGAGCGATGTCCTGCCCGGCGATTTCGTCACCATGACGGTGCCGCCCAACCTGCCGCATATCGCGGTGGTGTCGGACGTTGCGGGCGCGTCGGGCCTGCCGGCCATCATCCACAATATCGGCAGCGGCGCGCGCGAGGAGGACCGGCTGGGCGCGTTCCCTCGCACCGGGCACTACCGCTGGGCGGGCTGATCCCGCCGCCATGCCCGCAGGTTGCTTGTGAGGCGCTGCGCCCAGGCGCAAAGCTGGCGCTCTCTCCCTTCAGGACGCCCTTATCCCATGCCCAAGCAGCTTCTGGCTGTCGTCGCCGGCCTCGTCGTGGCCGCGGCGATCAGTTTCGGACTGAGCTATCTGCTCACCTCCAACGGCGCCGAGGCGGGATCGTCGCCCTGGGTCGTGGGCGGTCTGATCGGCGTCGCCACGATGGGGGTCATCAGCAATCGCGCCGGACGCCGCAAGGTCGCGAAAGTCGGCGGCGAGGCGCGCGCCGCAGCGCTCGCCTTCACCCCGCCGGACGGCGCGGGCCTGCTGATCGTGTTCCGCGAGGGCCTCAACGCCAGCGCGACCGGGATGGACATCGCGATCGACGATCGGCTCATCAGCCAGCTCAAGGGCGGCCAGTTCGCGGCGGCGACCCTGCCGCCCGGGCCGCATCGGCTGTCGGCGAAGCTGGCCGGGCAGGCGAACGCCGCCTCGGCCCCCGGCACGGCGGAGATCGATCTGGCGGCCGGGGCCACCGTGGTGATCCGCCTGACGGTGAAGATGGGCCTGACCACCGGCACCGTCGTCGTCACCCGGATCGACGATCATGCCGCCGCCAAGGCGAAGCTGGCGCGCATGGCGATGATCGCCGCCGCTTAAGAGGACTCGACTCTCCGGCGCATTGGTGTTCTCTTAATGTTCCATATCCGGAGGACGCCATGGCCATCACCCTTCAGGCCTATCTCACCATCGACGGCGCAGCCGCCGCGATCGAATTCTACAAGGCGGCGTTCGGGGCCGAGGAGGTGCGGCGCGTGCCCGCCGACGACGGCAGGAGGCTGATGCATGCCGAGATCAGGGTGTTCGGCCAGTCGGTGCTGATGTCGGACGCGTTTCCCGAATACGGCAATATCAAGAGCCCGACGGCGCTGGGCGGCACCACCTTCAACATGATCGCCAGCCTTGAGGCGCGGCCCGATGTCGACGCCGCCATCGCGAAAGCCGAAAAGGCCGGCGCGACCGTGGTGATGCCCGCCTCGGACCAGTTCTGGGGCGCCCGGTTCGGCATGGTGCGCGACCCGTTCGGCCATTTGTGGGCCTTCAACGCCGACTAGGCGAGGCCCAGCGCCGCCCGCGCCTTCTTGGTCAGGCCCGCCGCGACGATGGCGTGGGCGCGGGTGAGATAGGCTTTCAGCTCGGCCGGCTTCATGCGCGTGAGGCGGTCGAGCTGCACCCATTTGGCGCGCTGGAGATAGGGCGCGGGGATGATGCCCGCCTGCTGGGTGAGGATGGCGAAGCTGTCGTCGCCCGCCTTGAACGAGATGGTCTGCGCCTTCGCGTCGGGCGCGCGCATCACCGCGAACATCTTGCCGCCCACCTTGAAGACGTGATCGTCGCCCCACTGGATGGAGAGCGTCGCGCCGGGCAGCGAGGCGAGATGCGCGCGGATCGCCTGCTGGCTCATTTCTTCGTGCGGCCTTTGGCGAGCCCGTCCATGACGCTCGCCAGATCGATGTCGAGCTGGGTGAGGCCGCCCGCATCGTGCGTGGAGAGCACCACGTCGACGCGGTTATAGACGTTGAACCATTCGGGATGGTGGTCCATCTGCTGCGCCACCAGCGCGGTGGACGACATGAAGCCGAATGCGGTGACGAAATTGTCGAAGGTGTAGGTCTTCTCGATCGCGTCGCGCCCTTCCTGGAGCTTCCACCCCTTGAGCGATTTCAGCGCGGCCTTGCGTTTCGCGCCGGTCAGCTTGGCGGCCATGATTTTTCATCCCATCTTCAAAGCATGCAGAAAAACATGGACGACACGGTGACAGCGGCGGCGGCGGAACTCAATTGGCGGCAGGCGAGCGCCCCCGGCCTCGCCGATTTCGAAGCGATGACGGCCGAAGCCTTCGCCGGCCTGCCGGACGAATTCCGCGCGATGTGCGGCGATGTGGTGATTCTGGTGGAGGACTTCCCCGATGCCGACGTCGTCCGCGACATGGGGCTGGAGAGCGAGTTCGACATTCTGGGGCTCTATACCGGCGTCGCGCTGACCCATCAGGAAAGCCTCGGCCCCCCGCGCCTGCCCAACACGGTCCATATCTACCGCCGCCCGATCCTCGACTACTGGGCCGAGCACGAGGAGACGCTGGGCTGGATCGTGCGCCATGTGCTGATCCACGAGATCGGCCACCATTTCGGCCTCAGCGACGAGACGATGCACGGCCTTGAGGATCAGGCTGAGCGCGAGGAGGCGGGCCGATAGCCTGCGTGGTTCGAGGCACGCTGGCGCGTGCGCCTCACCATGAGGGAGAGGATTGGTGTTTAGCCCCTGACCGTCATCCTGAGGTGCGAGCCGAAGGCGCGCCTCGAAGGACGCACCGACCTCAGATCAGCGCCGGGCCCAGCGGGTAGTCGCGTTCGGGCTCGTAATGCCGCCCCTCGCCCGTCTTGTGGCTGGAGAACAGCACGAAGCGGTCGACCGGAAACGGGCCGGAATCGAACAGGTTGTTCGCCGCGATCCAGCGCTGCACCCGCTCGGGCGGGGCCTGGCGCGGACGCGCCAGCGTCACGTGCGGCACATATTTGCTGCGCTCGATCGTGACGCCCAGCCGCCTGAGGATCGTCACCGTCTTCTCGTGCAGATAGCTGAGGTGATGCGAGGGCTCCACCCGCGCATGCATCATCTGCGGCTTGGCCCCGCCGAAGGCGTTGACGCCCCTCAGCCGCGCCTCGAAGCCGCCGGCCCGGATGCGCGAAAGTTCCCCGTCGATCTCGGCCGCCAGCGGCTCCTCGACCGGCCCGATATACGCGATCGTGATGTGGAAGTTCTCTTCCGGCACCCAGTTCGCATCCCACGCGCCGTCGTCGGCGGACTGCAGCGCCGTGAGCTGGCTGCGCAAAAGCTGGGGAATCTCGATGGCGGTGAACAGGGAAATCATGGCCGGACGTGCTTAACCCGTTGACTTGACTGAAATCCAGCCTGTCCGGTTTCCCTTGAAGTCGCGGCATTCGAAGGCGATATTATGCCGCAGGCCGGCCCTTCCGCCGGCGTCACTTGGGAGACGACAATGTCCGACTATCGCCAGCCCGGCTACGGAGCGCCGACGCGCACCGGGTATGCCGACGCGACGATGGATCTGGGCCTCCGCAGCTACATGCTGGGGGTCTATAACTACATGGCGCTGGGCCTTCTGGTCACCGCCGCCGCGGCCTATGGCCTCTATTCCGCGTCGTTCGTGGAAGCGAACGGCCAGATCGTCGGCCTGACCTCGCTGGGTCAGACGATCTTCACCGGCCCGCTGATGTGGGTGCTGATGCTGGCGCCGCTGGCCTTCGTGCTGGTGCTGTCGTTCGGCATCAACAAGCTGTCGGCCAGCACCGCGCAGATCCTGTTCTGGGCCTTCGCCGCCGTGATGGGCGCCTCGCTGTCGTCGATCTTCGCCGTTTACGCGCACGGATCGATCTTCCGCGTGTTCCTGATCACCGCCGGCATGTTCGGCGCGACCTCGCTCTACGGCTACACCACGAACCGCGACCTCACCTCGATCGGCGGCTTCCTGATGATGGGACTGTTCGGCCTGATCATCGCGTCGATCGTCAATCTGATCTGGCCGTCGGGCGCGCTGGCCTTCGCGATCTCGGTGATCGGCGTGGTGATCTTCACCGGTCTCGCCGCGTATGACACGCAGCAGATCAAGAACAGCTACGACGCCCGCGACGAGATGGGCTTCGCCGCCAAGAAGCAGATCATGGGCGCGCTGTCGCTCTATCTCGACTTCATCAACCTCTTCCTCATGCTGCTGCGCCTCATCGGCGACCGCCGCTGATCGAAGAGATCTCACCTGAGATACAAAGCCCCGGATGGAAACATCCGGGGTTTTTGTTTGAGCGCCTTGGTTCCGGCTCTCCGCTGCGCCGCGGCCGGGATGACAAGTCGGCCTAAGCCTCGACCGCCTTGATCAGCTTGGCATCGAAGACGCGCAGCACCTGTTTCAGATCATGCCCGCGCTTCAGAACCTGCCCGCCAGAGCCGACCACCGCATAGGCGCCCTGCCGGGTGCGCAGCTTGGGGTCTTTCTCGATCCGGTAGAGCGGCATCTCGCTGGACCGGCGGAAGATCGAGAAGACCGCCCGGTCGCGCAGCCAGTCGACGGCATAGTCGCGCCACTCGCCCGCCGCCACCATGCGTCCGTAGATATTGAGGATGGCGTTGAGTTCGCGCCGGTCGAACGCGATCACCGCCGGAGCCCTGGCGCCCTGGTCGTCCATCCGCGACACGGGACGCCCCGTATCGCGGAGATCGACTATGTTGGTCGCATCATCCATGTGCGCCGAGCATGCGCCCCGTTTCCGCCCGCCGCAAGGCTTGTGAAACTTCAGTGACGCTTCAGAGCTTGCGCGCCAGCATCAACCCGTCGCCGACCGTCAGCATCGCCGCCTCGACCCGCGGGTCGGCGGCGATATGGGCGTTGAGCGCGCGGATCGCCGCCGTGTTTTCGTCGGTCGCGGCGTCGTCGGCCACCCGGCCGCTCCACAGCGCGTTGTCGACGGCGATGAGGCCGCCCGGGCGCAGCAGCTCAAGGCAGAGCGCGTAATAGGCGGCGTAGTTCGCCTTGTCGGCATCGATGAAGGCGAAGTCGTGGATGCCCGCCCGCCCCTCGCGCACGAAGCCCTCCAGCGTTTCGGTGGCGGGGCCCAGATGCAGCAGGATGCGGTCCTCGACGCCGGCCAGCTTCCAGTATTTGCGGGCCCGCGCGGTATAGTCCTCCGACACGTCGCAGGCGTCGATGCGTCCGTCCGGCGGCAGCGCCTCGGCCACGCTGAGCGCGCTGTAGCCGGTGAAGACCCCGATCTCGAGACAGAGCCGGGCGCCCATGAGCTGCGTCAGCAGCCGCATCAGCGCGCCCTGGTCCGGCCCGATCTGCATCCCCGACACCGGCCCCATCGCCGCCGTCTCGGCCCGGCAGAGCCGCTGCGCCTCGCTCTCGGCGTGGCTGACGCGTTCGGCATAGGCGAGCAGCGGATCGGTCAGCGTGAGAAATTTCGACACGACAATTATCCTTTCAGAACAAATGGATAGGCGTCAAATCGTGATGACCGTCACACCCTGTCCGGCGTCGCGATTTCGCCTTGTTTCGGACAGGTCTTCGCCGCGACCGCCCATCATATTCATCCTTGTCAAAAGGCCCGGTCCCCAGCCGGTCACTTATAGCCCCCCAGCCCCCTGCGATCGGTGCGGGGCCGGGCCTGAGACAAACCCCCTTAAAACGACCCGACTTCCGCCGGATGGGCTCACCCCCCTCCGGCTTTTTCTTGACGCCTGCCGGGCCCCGCCCCCTCATGCCCACCATAACGGCATAAAGGGAGAGACGGCCATGCGGCTGAAAGACAGGGCGGCCATCGTCACCGGCGCGGCGTCGGGCATCGGACGCGCCACGGCGGAACTTTTCGCGGGCGAAGGCGCGCAGGTGCTGGCGGTGGACGTGCCCGCAAGCGCGATCGCCACGACCTTCGAGGGCGTCGCGGGCGTCGTGCCCCTGGCGCTGTCCATCACCGATCCGGGTGCGGCCGAGCGCATCGTCGGCGAGGCCGTGGCGCGCTTCGGCCGGCTGGACATCCTCATGAACAATGCCGGCGTCTCGGGCCGCCATTTGGTGGACCAGATCAGCGACGACGACTGGAACCGCCACCTGGACGTCAACCTGACGGCGCAGATGAAGCTGTCGCGCGCCGCCATTCCCCATCTGCGCAAGAGCCCGGCGGGGCGCATCGTCAACGTCGCCTCGGTGATGGCGGAGGGCACGGATCTCGGCCTCGTCGCCTATTGCGCGTCGAAGGCCGGCGTCATGGGCCTCACCCGCTCGCTGGCGCTGGAGCTGGGGCGCGACGGCATCACCGCCAATTACCTGCTGCCCGGTGCCATCGAGACCGGCATGACCAAGCCGCTGTGGGACGCAAGGCCCGATGTCGCCGATATCTGGGCCAAGAAATCGCCGCTGCGCCGCCGCGGCCAGCCGATCGACCTGGCCCGCGCAGCCCTGTTCCTCGCCTCCGACGAGGCGGCGTTCATCACCGGCCACGGGCTGAACGTCGATGGCGGCCTGATGCTGAGGGTCTGACGGTGAGCCTGCACCTGCCGCACGCGCCGATCGACTGGTTCAGCCTGTTCTGCGGCCTGACCGCCGCGGCGCTGACCACGGCCGGGCTGGCGGTGCTGGTCATGACCGATCCGGGCCATCGCAGCGCGCCGACGGTGTTCCTGTTCACCTTCGGCTACGCCTTTCTGGCGGCGCTGGCGATCGGCCTGCCGGCGCTGGGGCGGCTGATCCGCCGCCGGGCGCTCAACTGGAAGACCGCCGCGATGGCCGGGGCCTTTTCCAGCGGCCTGCCGGGCCTGACCTTCATCCTGCTGATCGCCAACTGCCGGACCAACGCGGTGGTGGCCGGCGTCACGATGTGCGTGGAGGGCAGCCGCACGCTGGCCTCGTGGGGCTGGAGCGCCGCGCTGATGGCCGCGCTGATGGCCGGCGGGGCGCTGGCCGGACTGGTCGGCTATGGCGTCTATCGCGGCCTCAAGCGCTTCGTCTCGCCGCACCACTAGCTGCTAACGGCCATTTCACTTGTTCCCGAAGGGGGCCGCCCGGTAAAAGACGCGGCCTTTCAAGGCGGACCCGAATCTGGCGTGACGCACTTCCCATGGCGATGATCGAGATCGACGGACTGGCCAAGAGCTTCGGCCCCGTGGCCGCGGTACGCGGCGTGACGCTGAGCGTCGACAAGGGCGAGGTGCTGGGATTTCTCGGCCCCAACGGCGCCGGCAAGTCGACCACCATGAAGATGCTGACCGGGTTCCTGACCCCGAGTGAGGGCGCGGCGCGGATCTGCGGCCACGATGTCCAGTCCGATCCCCTGCCCGCCCAGCGCCTGCTCGGCTATCTGCCCGAAGGCGCGCCCGCCTATGGCGACATGACGCCGCGCGGCTTCCTCGCCTTCTGCGCGGGCGTGCGCGGCCTGACGGGCGAGGCCGCCCGTTCCGCCATCGAGCGCGTGGTGACGCGCACCGAACTCGCCCGCGTGCTCGACCAGCCGATCGAGACGCTGTCCAAGGGCTTCAAGCGCCGCGTCGGGCTCGCCCAGGCGATCCTGCACGATCCGCCGGTTCTGGTGATGGACGAGCCGACCGACGGCCTCGATCCCAACCAGAAGCATGTGGTGCGCGAGCTGATCCGCGAGATGAGCCCGCAGAAGGCGATCATCGTCTCCACCCACATCCTGGAAGAGGTCGCGGCGATCTGCACCCGCGCGATCATCATCGACCGCGGCCGCGTCGTCGCCGACGGCCCGATCAGCGACGGCCGCATCGTCTTCCGCACCTCGCCCGAAAACGGCGAGGCCGGCGAGGTGATCGCCGACGCCCGCGATCTCGACGACGTCTTCCGCGCGCTCACCGCGCGCCCCGCCGCAGCGGCCTGACGGAGCGCATGACATGCTGAAAGGCGTTTCCGCCGTCTTCAAACGCGAGCTCGCCGCCTATTTTGCGACGCCGCTGGCCACCGTATTCCTGGTGATCTTCCTGTTCGCGATGGGCGCGTTCACCTTCTACATGGGCGGCTTCTTCACCAACGGGCAGGCCAATCTCGGCGTCTTCTTCTCGTTCCACCCCTGGCTCTATCTCTTCCTCATCCCCGCGATCTCGATGCGGCTGTGGGCGGAAGAGCGAAAGAGCGGCACCATCGAATTGCTGCTGACGCTGCCCATTCCGCTGGCCTCGGCGGTGCTGGGCAAGTTCCTGGCGGCCTGGGCCTTCGCCGGACTGGCGCTGGCGCTGACCTTTCCGATCTGGATCACGGTCAACTATCTCGGCCATCCCGACAACGGCGTGATCCTCGCCTCCTATATCGGCTCGTGGCTGATGGCCGGCGGCTATCTCGCCATCGGCTCGGCGGTTTCGGCCGGCACCGGCAATCAGGTCATCGCCTTCGTCGTCTCGGTCGTGATCTCGTTCCTTTTCACCATCGCCGGCGCGCCGCTGGTGATCGACGCGCTGTCGGGCTGGATGCCGGTGGAGCTGCTCGGCACGATCTCGTCCTTCTCGTTCCTCACCCATTTCAACGCGATCATGGCCGGCGTCATCGATCTGCGCGATCTGGTGTTCTTCGGCACGCTGATCGCGTTTTTCCTGTTCGTGACCGCCGTGCTGGTCGATCTGAGAAAGGCGGGCTGAACCCATGGCCGCTCTCGCCGCCTTCGCCCGCAAGCGCCGCCTCGCCGCCCTCAGCGCGATCGTGCTGGGCGCCGTCGTCTTCGTCGGCGTCAACACCGCCGCCAACGTGTTCTTCCGCTCGGCCCGCGCCGACCTCACCGACAACGGGCTCTACACGCTGTCGGACGGCACGAAGAACATCCTCAAGAAGCTGAACGAGCCGATCACGCTGCGCTTCTATTTCTCGTCCGACGTCGCCGCGAATTTCCCCACCGTGCGCGCCTATGCCGAGCGCATCCGCGACCTGCTGGCGGAATACAAATCGCTCGCCGGCGGCAATCTGATCGTCGAGGAGATCGACCCCCAGCCCTATACCGAGGCGGAAGACACCGCCGTATCGCTGGGCCTGCAGGGCGCCCCCACCCAGGGCGGCGAGGCGATCTATATGGGGCTTTCGGCCACCAACATGGCCGACGGGCAGGAATCGATCCCGTTCTTCCAGATGGAGCGCGAGGCCTATCTTGAATACGACCTCACCTCGCTGATCTCGCGCCTGGCCGAAACGAAGAAGCCGGTGCTGGGCGTCGTCACCAACCTGCCGCTCGACACCGGGCCCGGCGGGCTGCTGGCCTCGATGCAGGGCACCTCGCAGCCCTTCGTGATCTATTCCCAGCTGCTGCAGATCTTCCAGCTCCAGCCGCTGGAGCAGGACTTCGCGGTCGTGCCCCCCGAGATCGACACGCTGCTGATCGCCCACCCCAAGGCGCTGAGCCAGCAGACGCTCTATGCCATCGACCAGTTCGTCATGCGCGGCGGGCGCGTCATCGCCTTCGTCGATCCGCTGTCCGAGATCAGCCAGCTGCAAAGCCGCGAAACCGGCGAGCCGGTGCAGGGCGCGACCTTCAAGTCCGACCTGTGGCTGCTGAAATCGTGGGGCGTCACCTACAATCCCGACGAAGTGGTGCTCGACCGCGCCCGGGCGCAGAAGGTGCAGTATGGCGGCAACGCCGCACGGCCCGTCGTCTCCTATCCGGTGTGGCTGGGCCTGAAGGGCGACGCCGATCCCAAGGTCTCCGACTTCGCCAGGGACGATCTGGTCACCGGCAGCCTCAGCGTCGTCAATCTCGCCTCGGCCGGCCATTTCACCCCTGCCGAAGGCGCGACCACGAAGTTCACGCCGCTCATCCGCTCGTCCGACGACGCGATGCTCTACAGCGCCGAGATGCTGAACATCCAGTCCGACCCGGACGAGCTGATCCGCCAGTTCCTGCCGACCGGCGAGCGCTACACCATCGCCGCGCGCCTGTCGGGGCCGCTGAAATCGGCCTTCAAGGAAGCGCCGCCGCCGGTCGTCAAGGAAGGCCAGCCCCCGCCGGTCCTGCCCGCCTATATCGGCGAGGCCGCCGACGCCAACATCATCGTCGTCGCCGACAGCGACATCTTCGACGACCGCTTCTGGGTGCAGCCCCAGCAGCAGGGCGACCAGACCATGGCCGTGCCGATCGCCGACAATCTGGCCTTCGTCGCGGGCGCGGCCGAGAACATGCTGGGGTCGAACGACCTCATCTCGCTGCGCACCCGCGCCACCGGCGACCGCCCCTTCACCGTGGTGGAGGACATGCAGAAGGCCGCCGACACGCGCTTCTTGCGCGAGGAGCAGGATCTCAACGCCCGCATCGCCGAGACGCAGGAAAAGCTGGCCGCCCTGTCCAAGCCCGGCGCGAACGGCGAAGCCACCGCGCTGACGAGCGAACAGCAGGCCGAGATCGAGAAGTTCCGCGCCGAGCTGACCGAAACGCGGGCCCGCCTGCGCGAGGTTCAGCGCGGCCTGCGTTCGGGGATCGAAACGCTGGGCGCGCGTCTGGCGCTGATCAACATCGCGCTGGTGCCGCTGCTGCTCATCGTCGTCGCCCTCGTCATCGCGGTCGCGCGCCGCAGGCGCATGGCGCGCGCCCAGACGCTGCCCGCCTGAAGGAGACGCCGATGACCGCCGCCGTCAGCAAAGCCGACAAACAACGCGGCCGGGCGCTGCTCTGGCTCGCCCTCGCCGCGATCGCCGCCACCGCGCTGGCGGTGGCCGCCGTGCTCTCCGGCCGCACCGGCGTCTCGGCCAATGCGATGAACGAGAAGCTGGTCCCCGGCCTCGGCGACGCCGCCGCCGGCGCCGCCTCGATCAAGATCGAGAGCCCCACCGTCTATGTGACGCTGAACAAGGACGCGTCGGGCGCCTGGGTGGTGGCCGACCGTTCCAACTATCCCGCCAATGCCGAAGGGGTGCGCGCACTCATCCTCTCCATGCAGCAGCTCGATCTGATCGAGCGCCGCACCGCCGATCCGGCCCGCCACGCCGCGCTGGAGCTGACCACCGGACAGGCGGGCAACGGCCATGCCGTCACCGTCACCGACGCCT
Organism: Pseudomonadota bacterium; assembly: GCA_029778105.1. Classification (GTDB taxonomy): domain Bacteria; phylum Pseudomonadota; class Alphaproteobacteria; order Micropepsales; family Micropepsaceae; genus JADZAI01. The sequence goes on from JAKOQZ010000052.1 coordinate 14,396, forward strand.
CCGGCAAGGTTCTCGCCGCCATGGTCGCCGGCAAGGTGCAGACCCGCGCCGCCGGCACCACGCCCGGCACGCTGTTCGTGCGCCGCGCCGGCGAGGACCAGACCTATCTGGCGCGCGGCGGCATCGCGATTCCCGCCTCGGTCGGGGCGACGCTGGACAAGACGCTGTTCAAGCTGGACCAGGCGCGCATCAAGTCGGTCGTCTTCACCCCGCGCGGGCTCAAGCCCTACAGCCTCAGCCGCGCGACGCCCGAGACCAAGGAATTCGCGCTCGACGAAATTCCGGACGGCAAGGTGGCGGCCGATGCGGCCGTGCTGCAGAGCCCGGCCTCGGCCATCGCCGGCCTTACCTTCGACGATGTCATCAAGGCCGACGCCGTGAAGATGGAGGATGCGACGCAGGTCGTCTTCACCACCTTCGACGGCCTGTCGCTGAAGGTCACCATCATGCCGGGCGGCAGCGACGGCGTGTTCGCCGTCATGACGGCGAGCGCCGCAGACGACGCCGCTGAGGGCGTGAAGGACGAGGCGGCGGCGATCGACGCGCGCGTCGGCGGCTGGGCCTACAAGATCCCGACCTTCGTGGTCACCAATCTCGCCCCGCCGCTGGAGCAGATGGTGGCCGACAAGCCGGCCCCCGGCCAGACGCCGATCCCCGAGAATGGCGGCGAGGCGCTGCCCGGCGAACCGGAAGCCGCCGAGCCGACGCCGCCGGCCCCGACGCCCACGCCCGCGACGCCCTAGAAGCCTCTTCCCCCGGCGGCGCAGCGGACCTATTCTCGCGCCGCAGGAGAAAAGGCATGAGCCCCAGACCCGGACCTCATGACGGGGGCGCGAACCCCGTCATCTTCGCGCCTTCGGGCCGCGCGGCGGTGAAATCGATGTCGCCCGCCTTCTATGAAGAGCTGGAGCGCGAGTTCCCCGATTTCGCCGGCCATGTGCTGATCCAGCGCTTCGCCTTCGAAACGCCGTGGCGCACCTGGGAGCGCCACCCCAAGGGCGATGAATATGTCTATCTGCTCAGCGGCGACACGGACTTCGTGCTGTGGCGCGACGGCGCGGAGGAGATCGTCCGCGTGAACGCGCCCGGCACCTATGTGATCGTGCCGCAGGGCGTCTGGCACACCGCCCGCCCCCACGCGCCCACCGTGATGCTGTTCGTGACGCCCGGCGAGGGAACTGAGAACGCGCAGACGCCCGCGCCCTAGGGCGTGCCCGGGCCGGCTGTCGGGATGTCGATCAGCGCCGCGCCCAGAACCGGGCCGGTTTCGCCGGTCTGCACGAAGACCGCGAGGCGGTCATAGGTTTCGCCGGTATTCTGCCGCGCCGGCACCTCAAGGCGCAGCGCCTCGCCGTGCCACATGCCGGCGGGGGACAGATCGCGCACGATATTGGAATAGACGATCACCTTACCCCGGTTCTCGCCGTCGCCGATATTCACCTCGCGCTGCGAGAGCACGCGCGCGACCCACACGGTCGCCGAGGCGTCCTTGAAGGCGGCGGTTTCGGGGATTTCGATGATCGCGTTGTCGCCGGAGAGGGTGAGCGTCACCGCCGCGCCGGGCACATCGCCGTTCGCCTGCGCATGGATCAGGCCCATCGCCTCGTCGCGGCGGCTGCCCACCACGTCGGCGATGCCGCCGATCACCATTTGCGGCGTGAAGACCGAGCGCGACGGCAGACCCGGCGCATAGGCCTGCTGGCGCAGGCTGAAGGCGCGCTTGGCGAACGTGTCCTTCCAGCCCAGATAATCCCAGATGTCGACCGGCAGGGTCAGGGCGACCACGCCGTCCATCTTGGTCAGATCGTTCATGAAGCCGTCGGCCGGCGGACAGGACGAGCAGCCCTGGCTGGTGAAAAGCTCCACCAGCACGGGCCGGTCGGCGGCCGAGACGGCCGGCGCACCGAAAATCAGCGCGCCGGCGAGAAGAGCGAAAAGACGCATGCGGGCAGCGTAACGCAAGGCCGGGCCTTGCGTCACTCACCTTGCGGTGAAGCGCCCGTTCAGGCGGCTTCGTCCTGGGTGCGCTTGTCCTGGCGCTCGGCGATGCGCGCGCGCTTACCCTGACGGCCCTTGAGGTAATACAGCTTCGCGCGGCGCACGCGGCCGCGGCGGGTCACCTCGATCGAGTCGATCAGCGGCGAGTGGACCGGGAACACGCGCTCCACGCCTTCGCCGTACGACAGCTTGCGGACGGTGAAGTTCTCCTGCAGGCCGGCGCCCGAGCGCGCGATGCAGACGCCTTCGAACGCCTGAACGCGCTCGCGGGTCTTCACCTTGCCCGACTTCTCTTCCACCGAGATTTCGATGACCTTCACGTTGACCTTCAGCGTGTCGCCGGGGCCGAATTCCGTGGTGCCGCTCTTGCGGACGAGCTTGGCCAGCTCTTCCTTTTCCAGATCAGCGATAATGTTGCTCATACCTTGCGTCCTTTCGCCGGTTTTTGGGTGTCGGCGTCACGACGGGCGGCATAAGCCGCCCACAGATCGGGACGCCGGGTTTCGGTGATGTCTTCCGCGCGGGCGCGTCGCCAGTCGCGGATATTCTGGTGATGCCCGCCGTTGAGGACGGCGGGAATCTCGTGGCCTTCAAAGTTCTGGGGCCGCGTGTAGTGGGGATATTCGAGCAGACCGTTCTCGAAGCTTTCTTCCGCGTGGCTTTCCGCATCGCCCATGACGCCCGGCAGCAGACGGACGCATGCGTCCATCACCGCCATCGCCGCAAGCTCGCCGCCCGAGAGCACGAAGTCGCCGAGGCTGACCTCGCGCACGTCGCGCGCCGCGAAGATGCGCTCGTCCACGCCCTCGAACCGGCCGCAGACGAAGATCGCGCCCGGACCCTCGCTGAGCTCCCGCGCAAAGGCCTGCGCGAAGCGCGGGCCGCGGGGGCTGAGATAGAGCACCGGACGGCCTTTCGGCTCGTCGGCCAGCGCCGCATCGATGGCGCGGGCGAGAACGTCGACCCGCATCACCATGCCGGCGCCGCCGCCGGCCGGCGTGTCGTCGACATTGCGGTGCTTGCCTTCCGCATAGCCACGGATATCCACGGCCTTCAGCGACCAGGTTCCGTTGGCGAGCGCCTTGCCGGCGAGCGAAACGCCCAGCGGCCCGGGGAACATCTCGGGGAACAGCGTCAGGGCGGTGGCGGACCAGCTCATGCCAGTTCCTCCCCGCCTGCGGCTTCCGGGATTTCGTCCTTGGTCGGCGGCTTGATGAAGGCGCTGGCGACCGAACCGTCCGAGGCGTCGATGATGACGGCCTCTTCGGTGATCTCCACCACCACATCGTCGCTGAACGGCAGCAGCAGCGTCGCCTTCTGGCCCGGCAGCGCGACCTCCAGCAGATCGCCCGCGCCGTAATTCGGCACGGCGACGATCTCGCCGATCTCCACGCCCGCCGTGTCGAGAACCTTCAGGCCCTCAAGGTCGGCGATATAGGCTTCGTCCTCGTCCTCAAGATCGGGCAGCGCATCGCGCGCCACCATCAGCTTGCGGCCTTTCAGACGGTCGGCCGCGTCGCGGTCGGTCACGCCCTCGATGCGCGCAATGACATGATCCTGCGCCGCGCGGACGTTCTTCAACGTCACGCGCTCGCCCTTCTCGGTGACGAGAACGCCATAGGCCGCGATGGCGCAGGGGTCGTCGGTGAAGCTGCGCAGCTTCACTTCCCCCCGCACGCCGTGCGGCCGGCCGATCTCACCGAGCGTGATCATGTCGTCAGACACGCTTGCAAGCCCTTAGGCGGCTTCCGAACCGGCGGCAGCGGCGGCGGCCGCTTCCTTCAGGCGCTCCTGCGCCTTCGCCTTCGGCGTCGCCTGCTGCGGGTTGTTGCGCACGACGCGCTTCACCAGGCCCGCATCGGCGAAGAAGCGGTGCACGCGCTCGGTCGGCAGCGCGCCCTTCGACATCCAGGCCTTCGCCTTCTCGACGTCGAACTTCAGACGCTCGGCGTGGTCGCGGGCGAGCAGCGGGTTGTAGAAGCCGATCTTCTCGATGAAGCGGCCGTCGCGCGGCGACTTGGAGTCGGCGATGACGATCGCATAGACGGGGCGCTTCTTGGTGCCGCCGCGCGAGAGACGAATTTTCAGAGCCATTCAGTCGTTCCTTTTCTCAACTCGAATTTCAGTTGAACTCACTTGCGCCCGAAACCGGGCGGCAAACCGGGCAGACCTCCGGGCGGCAGGCCGGGCATGCCGCCCCCCATGCCGAAAAGCGCGCCGAGGCCGCCTTTCTTGCCCTTCTTGAGGTCCTTCATCATGTCCGCCATCTGGCGGTGCATCTTGAGAAGCTTGTTCAGCTCCGACACATCCACGCCCGCCCCCTTGGCAATGCGCTTGCGGCGCGAGCCGTTGATGATGTCGGGCTTGGCGCGTTCCTTCTTGGTCATCGACGAGATCATCGCCTGCTGACGCAGGAAGATCTTTTCGTCGAGACCGGCCTGATCGATGGCGTTCTTGATCTTGCCGACGCCGGGCAGCATGCCCAGCACGCCCTTCATGCCGCCGATCTTCTGCATCTGCTTCAGCTGCTCGGAGAGATCGTCGAGCGTGAACTCGCCTTTCTCCATGCGCTTGGCCATCGCCTGCGCCTTTTCGGCGTCGATGGTCTCGGCGGCCTTCTCCACCAGCGACACCACGTCGCCCATGCCCAGAATGCGGCCGGCGACGCGCTGGGGATGGAAATCCTCCAGCGCATCCAGCTTTTCGCCAAGGCCCACCAGCTTGATTGGCGCGCCCGTGACCGCACGCATGGAAAGCGCCGCACCGCCGCGGCCGTCGCCGTCCATGCGGGTCAGCACCAGGCCGGTGATGCCGACGCGGTCCTTGAAGGTCTTGGCGATATTGACGGCGTCCTGGCCGGTCAGCGCGTCGGCGACCAGCAGGGTTTCGTGGGGCTTGGCGATATCTCGGATCGCCGCGACCTCGGCCATCAGCTGCTCGTCGATATGCAGACGGCCGGCGGTGTCGAACAGCACGACGTCATAGCCCGACAGCTTGCCCGCCGTGACGGCCCGCTTGGCGATATCGACCGGCATCTGACCGGCGATGATGGGAAGGGTCGGCACGCCCGCCTGCTCGCCCAGCACGCGCAGCTGCTCCTGCGCGGCGGGACGCTGCACGTCCAGCGAGACCATCAGCACCTTCTTGCGGTCGCGCTTCACCAGACGGTTGGCGATCTTCGCGGTGGTGGTGGTTTTGCCCGAGCCCTGCAGACCGACCATCATGATGACGACCGGGGCCGGGGCCTCCAGGTCGATCCCGACGGCGGTGTCGCCCAGCATGGCGGCCAGCTCGTCATGGACGATCTTCACGACCTGCTGACCCGGCGTCACCGAGCGCAGCACGTCCTGGCCGACGGCCTTCACGCGGACCTTTTCGATGAAGTCCTTGACGACGCCGATGGCGACGTCGGCCTCCAGCAGGGCCACGCGCACTTCGCGCATCGCCTCGTTGACGTCGGCCTCGGACAGCGCGCCACGGCCGCGCAAGCGGTCGAAAACCTGTCCCAGCTTTGACGTCAGCGTGTCGAACATGCCCTACCCAAAATCCGCAGAAAACGGCCAAAAACGCAGCCGAAAATCACACAACGCAAAACACCCCCGGGGGCGCAACGCGCTGCCGGAGGGTCGTCCTTGAGGGTCGTCCCTCAAGGCCGTCGGGGCTGAAATGTCCCGAAGGTCGGGCGCATAGGCCCTCTGGTGGCTAGAAAGTCAAGGCGCGGCGCCTGGGATCAAAGCCAAGGCCGCAGCAACCCACCCAGCCTGGCCAAAGCTACTCCGGCCCCATCAGCTTCGCGCGTTCGTTCGTCGCGGCGGCATAGGCGCCGGCCGCCCCATCCCAATGATAGACGTCGGCATAGGTGGCCGAACCCGCCGGCGGCGGCGCAGGCTCGCTCTCGCCGCAGTCCTCGCCCGAGGGCGTCACCGTCTGCGTCACCGCGACCGACACGGCGCGATAGGGTGCGGGCGGGTCGTCCTGCGCCGTCACCGCCAGCGTCTGCGCCATGGCGAAGCTGCACACCTGCACCCCATAGGCGAGCTGCGAGGCGATGGGCGTCAGCCGCCCGTCATGGACAAAGCCGATATCGGTGGAGACATAGCTTTCGCCGGCGTTGAAATGCGATCCGGTCAGCGTGAAGCCGGTCGCCGCGCCAAGGTCCACGCTGTCGCCAAAGCTCAGCATCCGGTCCATCCCGCCGTCCACCGCATCCAGCAGCCTGGGCGCCCCCGCCATGTCATAGGCCGCCAGCAAGGCCGAGAAGCCGTCCTCCTCGCCCGGGATCAACAGCAGCAGCACCGGCTTGCCGTCGCTCGCGACGTTTTGCGTGGCGATGGTTTCGAAAGCGAAATCGGCCTCCAGCGACGATTCCTCGCCGCCCAGCGTCCTCAGCTTCACCTCCGCCCCCGCCCGGCCGGCGCCTTCGCTGACCTCCAGCGCGGGCATCGCCTGACGCACCAGCGCCTCGTAGGTGAGGCCGGGATGGCCGGGAACCGCATCGCCCAGCTTCACCTCATCGGCCTGCGCCGGCAGGCAGAGGCCGGCCGCCGCCAGCGCCAGCGCGATCCCAAACCTTATCCGCATCGTCCACCTCATCCTGTCCGCGTGCGGCGCGCCTTCGGCGGCGCCGCGCCCCATAGCAGATACTCCGACGCCGGCTCGCCCTTGGGCCAGCGCACCGCGACGATGCGCGTCTTGGGAAACCAGGCCCGGCTGACGCTGTCGTTCTGGTTGCCGCCGATCAGCTCGACATGTTTTTCCGCCGCCCCGACGGCGAACCCGACATGCCCCTTGGTCGGCCCGGCGGACGGGCGGTTGAGCACCACGATCGCGCCAAGCGGGATCGAGGCCCAGCGCATGGCGGCCTCGCCCGTCATCACCGCCTCGCCCCATGTCTCGTAGGACCGCGCCAGCGCCTTGTGCGAGCCTGCGATGCCGCAATCGGCCAGCATCGCGCCGATGAAGGCCGCGCACCACGGCGTCTCGTCATTGCCGGGTTCCCATGTGGAAACCTGATCCTTCTTCAGGATCTTCGCGCGCCGCCAGTAATCGACGATGACCGGGTTGTCGCTCAGCCCGGCCGTCCGCTTCTTGATCTCGACCTGCCCGATCTGCATGCGGGCCGACATCAGCCATCTGGGTTCTGCCGCCATGCCTAACTGGACGACGGCCCGGGCAGGCTGCACATATGACAAATGACCGCTGCGCGAATCCCCGTGACGGATGAGATCAGCCTCGATCCCGCCGAGATCGAGGAGACCTTCGTGCGCGCCAGCGGCCCCGGCGGGCAGAACGTGAACAAGGTCTCCAGCGCCGTGATGCTGCGCTTCGATGTCGAACGCTCGCCCTCGCTCGACGGCTGGACGAAGACGCGCCTCGCCCGCGCCGCCGGCACCAAGATGACCAAGGACGGCGTGCTGGTCATCAAGGCGCAGGAAAGCCGCGACCAGTCGCTGAACCGCGCGGCGGCGCTGGCCCGCCTCATCGAGATGATCGCCGCGGCCAGCGTGCGCCCCAAGGTGCGCCGCGCCACCAAGCCGACCTATTCCTCCAAGCTGAAACGGCTGGAGGGCAAGACCCGCCGCGCCGGGGTAAAGGCCGGGCGCGGGAAAATTTCGTTCAACGAATGAAGCAGGTTGCGGACCTCCCGGCCATTTTCGCGCGCTATGTCGAAGCCGACGGCGTTTTGCAGCATTATATCTTCGAGAATGCTGGATCGGACGAGGCAGCGGCACGCGCCGCAATCCTAGCCTGCGTGCCGACCATAGACGCCACTGGACTAGGCAAACTGGCATCGCGCCAGATCAACCGGGCGCAGTTTTTGGGTAGCTGGTGTCCTCAGTCAGAGGAGACCTTGGTCTTCAATGGCTCAATACAATTGTCTGATGGCCGGTTTCACACATCGCCAACCTATGACGAGATCGGGGATCAGAAGACCGGATCCTCGGCGTTCAGCCGCAGTGGAGAGCCATGCGACGGCGGCGACTATGCCTACGCTTTCGCCGTCACGCCGTATGGCTTGAAGGCGTCCCATCGGGAAATCCAGTCAATGTTTTCCAGCGTCATGGAAATCATTCTGCCCCGGGACGAAGAGGCGGTTATCTTGGACTGGGCTTCACCCACGCTCGTCGAAGTAGCGCCCTTCTTTAGGCATGGCGCGCAATGGTGGGGTGTCTTCCTCTTTACGATTCAAATTCCCCGGCTTCGAAAACTCATCGTTATAGCCGGCTCAACAACCGATTGATGGAACTGCGACTGTCATGAAAGCCGCGCTGACATGCCTCGCCGCGGCGCTGCTGGTGGTACCCGCAGCCGCCTACAAGCGCGTCCCCTTCGACAAGGCGGTCTTCGAGGCCGCCGCGCAGGCTGCTGCGGATGCGGGCCTCACCGGCGTCATCGCCGTGACCGACACGCACCGCGAAATCTTCCGCCTCGCCACTGGGCCGGAAGCCGACGCGAAGCTGTGGCCCTGGGGGTCGCTGTCGAAACAGGTCGCGGCGGCGCTGACCATGCGCCTCATCGACAAGGGCTGGCTGACCCTCGACACCACCATCGCCAGCGCGCTGCCGGATTTTCCGGGTAGCGAGAAAGCGGGCGTCACCGTGCGCCAGCTCCTCACCCACACCTCCGGCCTCGCCAATCCCGAGGCGACGACGCCCGGCGAAAACGGCGTGCCCGCGTTCTATCTGCGCACCGATCCGCGCGCCGGCACGCGCGACGATGCGGTCGGCTATTGCGCGGGAACGCCCAGCGGTCCGGCCGGCGGCGGCTTCGCCTACAACAACTGCGACACGATCGTGCTGGGCGCGATGCTGGAGGCCGAAACGGGCCGCCAGTTCTCCTCGCTGCTGGCCGAGGAGATCGCCGCGCCCGCGCGCCTGACGACGCTGCGCTTCGCATCGCCCGGCGAGCACCCGGTGACGGCGCGCGGCGCGAACGGCGCCGTGCCGCGCATCAATATCTCCACGCTGGGGCCGGGCGGCGCGCTGGTCGGCTCGGTCGACGACGCCCTCGCCTTCGACCGCGCGCTGATGAACGGCGTGCTGGTCTCGAAAGACGGCACGGCGGCGATGTGGAAAGGCGAGCCGGCGCTCGGCTATGTCGCGCTGGGGGCCTGGGCCTTCGAGGCGCCGCTCGGCGGCTGCGAGGGCGACGTGAAGCTGGTCGAGCGGCGCGGATCGGTCGACGGCGTCCAGATGCGCAACATCATCGCGCCGGACCGCGATCTGGCCCTCATCGTCTTCACCGACAACGCCGACGCCGCGTTCGGCGAAATCTGGCAGGGCAAAGGCCTCAGCTACGACCTCGCCTCCGCCGCCTTCTGCGCCAAATCGGAAGCGGAAAAGGAGAAGGCGGAAAAGGAAAAGCCGCCCGTTTAGGGGCGGCTCTTGTTTCACTGTCATCCCGGGCGAAGACCCGGGACCCAGAGCCTCACACACCGGCACTCGGGCCGCATCCCGGCTCAAGGCCGGGATGACGAGGCAGCAGGCTTAAAGCCTGCCGCGCGCGTCACTTC
>JAKOQZ010000009.1 GCA_029778105.1 Pseudomonadota bacterium
CGCCCATCCAGGCGAACACGGCGACCACCACCATGACCAGGGCGAGCGCCCCGGCGGCATAGGCGGCGATGCGAGTTGAGATCGAACCGAACATCAGGCCAGTCCTTTCAGGCAGAGGGCGCGCTCATCGGCCCGGCGGTTGGCGAGGCCACGGGAGACTTCGAGCTTGCCGGTGATGGGGTTGCGCGCCTTGTTCCACCAGGTCAGCGCCTCGCAGGCCCCGGCGTAATCGCCCCTGCGCGCCCGCTGGGCCGCCGTGGAGCCGCATGCGGCCGAGACGCCCACATTGTACCCGAACGACACGAACGACGCCTGGACGGACGCCGGAGCCGCCGCAGGCAGGCACGCGACGATGGGCGCTCCATGGCGGATCGCCGACTGCCGGAACATCGCCTGGCACTCGGCGTCGCTGTAGCGCCGGGCCTGGACGCCGGCCGTCTCGCCCCAACAGACCGTGTTCAAGCCTGTGATGTCGCGATATGGGTCGTTGGAATAGCCCTCCCACTTCTTGATCGTGGGTTCGGCCAGGGCCAGCACAGCGACGAGACTGACGCCCGCGCCGCCGGCCAGAGCGAGGCGAGCGGCGCTCATGGCACCGGCCCTCCCAACTCGTCGTTCCGTCGCCACTTCCAGAACAGGTAGGCCAGTTCCGCCACCAGATAGATCAGCGTCACCGCGCCCACGGCGATACTCATGGCGATTTGATCCGTCGCAGCGTTCCAGGCGGCTGCTCCGGCCCCGGCCGCACCCTTCATGGCCGCTGTGGCGATGTCCGTTGCGAGATCGCGCGTGTTCATGTGCGGGAATGCTCCAGCATGGAAGGAGCGCGCTCTGGCGCGCGCGGTGAAGTTGTGAGAGGGTGCGCGCCCAATGGACGCTGAAGATCAGTTCGAAGCCGCCCTTGCGGCCTGGATCGATGACCGGGCCAACAGCCTCGCGAACCCCGAGTCGCTGACACGGGACGACGCGCTGCACAGGCTGGCGGCCGAAGCGCTCAAGACGATGGGGCTGCTACCTGTCCGGTAAGAAGATCATCGACGCTCAGTTTGAAGTGGCCGAGCGGCGCATACCTGTCCGATGGGGCACTATCGTACGTTGGGCGCTGTTCGGCTTTCTGGCTTGTGCCCTCGCCTACTCCAACGAAGAGCCGTTTGTGAGAGCGGCCGGCGTCGCCGCCGCTCTTTTTTGGCTGGCTATCTGGCCCCTCTTTGGGCTTCTGACGAAGCCGCTCCTTCCTCAAGAAGAAGTGGAGACGCTCGAAGCAAGGCTGCGCGCAAACGCGCGTCCCGGGCGCGCGAAGCGTTAAGCGTATTCAGCACGCGCGTCATCTCGTCGGGGTCCGTCAGCGCCCTGGCGAGCGCAAGGTTGGCCTCGGGATCGCCCAGGACGCTGCGACTCCTTCGCGGCACGCGCTTAAGAGCCTCGGCGGCCACCTTTCGGGCAGCGCCCCCGAGATTGCCGGTAAACGCATCCATCGCCGCGCCCTCGGCGTCAAAGCCTTCCGCTTCCAGATCGGCGCGAGCGGCCATCCGCGGATCGGTTGGGGAACCGCCCATGAGACGGCTGTTGACGTCGCGCTCGGCGACGCGGCGGGCCGCGCTCTCCATGAAGTTCGCGAAGGCCTGATCGTCAGGAAACGCCAAGGCCAGGCGGTCGGCATTTTCTTCGGACCTGAGCATATCGCGCATGGCGCCGACGTCGCCGCGCGTACCGCGGACCTTGGCCAGCAGCGCCTCGCCAACGCCCTTCTGAAACAGCGCCCGTTCGGTTTCGCTCATCCCGTCGACGGCGGCGCGGAGCTGTTCGGCGTTCTGTTTGCTGCCGAACACATCCTTGCCAAGCTGCAACGCCTCCTCGCGGGACATGTCGTCGCCGAACTGCTTCAGCCAGTCGCCATACTCCTGAAACCCGCCCCGTTCAGGCGTAGCCGCGTTGGTGCGGATCGCCTTGCCGAGGTCCTTTAGAGCGCCGCCGCGCCCGCCGTTGCCGGATGCGAACGCTGAGTTCGCCCCTTCAAGCAGCGAACGGCTGATGTCCTGCGCGTCGCGGATCGTGATGGTCTGCGCGCTCGGCTTGTCTAGAAGGTCGTCCGCCAGCCTCATCAGACGCGCGCCGTCCGCGCGTATGGCCGGATCGGGGCTGGCGAGCGCATTCAAGGCGCGCTCGCGAATAGCGCCCTTGGCGAGATCGGAACGGAGCGCCAGGACGCTGTCATTGTCGAGCGTGACGAGCTGGTCTTGCAGGCGAGCCATGCCTTCGTCAGCCGCCGCCTTCCTGGCCGAAATAAGCGAGTCCTGGGTTGCGAAGTAGTCGTTCCGGCCCCCGAGATCGCGCGCGATGTCCTCCTTCGTGCGATCCACCG
>JAKOQZ010000053.1 GCA_029778105.1 Pseudomonadota bacterium
CTGAAATCGGCGGGCCTCCGGGCCGAGATCGATCTCAGGAATGAGAAGATCAACTACAAGGTGCGCGAGCACTCGCTCGCCAAGGTGCCGGTCATGCTCATCGCCGGCCGCCGCGAGGCGGAGGAAGGCAAGATCACCGTCCGCCGCCTCGGCGTCGAAAAGCAGGAAACGATGACCCTCGACGCGGCCATCGACATGCTCCGCCAGGAAGCCCTGCCCCCGGACCTGAAGTAGGCGAACACCAACGCGTCGCCAGAGGGGGCTCACTGGTGCCCCCTTTGTGTTTAGCTTTCGGCCGCTAGACAAGGTGGCGCTGGATGCTTCCGAATCCGGCGAAGGATTCAGAATGCCAACTGCACTTTCCACAATTAACGCTTCACCCGTTGTTGGCGTCCGAGATCTTTTCTTGGAGCTTTTACGGACACCGGATGGAAGCGCAGAAGAGCTTAGTGCTGATCTTGCATCGCGTGAATTTTACATCTCACTCTGCTCGCTAACCCTACGATTGGGCCAAGGACGTAATGCCTATGGCCCGCTGATTAAGCAGGAAGGAGCGACGAGCACCACACTCAAAGCCTTCGCTGACTTGGAATTTGAATACCTGCAGGAGCGACTTTCGGAGCTTACCAACGTTCAAGTTCGCGCTCGCCTGTTAGATGTTATGTGGTGCATTGCGCCCAAGAGGGTAGAAGTCGGTTCTCTAATCGGCCTGCTTATCGAGGCCGCATCCGGGCTTGCGTCAGTCTCGAAGCACACCTCAGCGATTGAGACGCTTGGTAGGGCCATCGATCTCTTGAAGATGGCGAGAATGGGCGCAGTATGGTCGCCCTCTGCGATTCAAGTAGCGGATTTCATTCTGCGGTCCGGGCTCGATAGTGGAAATCTCACGACGGCCACTCGGTCTGCCGCGCTTCTTGCGCGCTGCAACGACGTCATGCTGCAAGACAAGTGGAGCACACTTGTCGAGGCGCTGTTTTCGTCGGCGGACAGCAATCCGACGCAATTTAATGACGTGTTTTCGAGCCTGTACAGGATCGTTTCTCTGCCGCACGCGGAAGACATGGAGCTTCGCCAGCGAGCGGCTCTAACTTTCGAAACTCTCGCAGAGCGCGCTAAAGATTCTGCACGTGCGACATTCTTTAGATCTGGAATTCACGCCTGTAGGAACGCGCCAGCTCTCCAAGAAATCGAGGCGAGACTGATTGCTAAGCTCGAGGCAGATAGCTTCCGCGACCTGTTTCATTTGCGCACTTTTTCGCACGAGATTGACCTGCAACCAGTCGTTGCGGATACGCTGATGCGGCTCAAGGATTTGCCGTTTGGTGCATTCGTCTTTGGGTTATGCGCCATGGTTCGTGTTGCCCCAACACAGCGGGAACGCGAGCGAGCGCAAAAGCACCTCTCTGATTTCGCCCTTCAAGCCGCCATGCATATGACGCAAGTTGACGATGGAGGGCGGACGGTATTTCGAGCGCCTGGCGTCTTTGGAACCCAGGAAGAATACGATGCGCGGGTTCGATACCAGATGTCTCAATCTGGCTCTCTATCGCGATCGGTGACAACTGCGGGCGTATTACGTCCAGCGCTCCATTTTGCCCGCTTTTCCTATTTGGTTCCTGACGAAGCCATAGCGGCAATCGCGGGCGCCTCTGCCTTTGTTAAGGCCAGCCGACGCGATATTTTTGCAGACGGCCTCATAGCCTTCTTTGCGCAGGATTTCATAGCAGCCTCACGAATTCTGATTCCAGAAATCGAAGCAGGGATTAGACACGTTCTCGATCTACGCGGGGTCAACACCTACGATTTGGATGAGAACGAAGTCTTCGTCGCTCAAGGTCTGGGTGCCATGCTTGCGCGGCACGCTTCACCGTTGGAGGCGTTGCTGAGCGCGGACTGGTTGTTCCTGCTGGAAGATTTGCTCGTATATCCTGGCGGGGCGTCTCTAAGAAACGTAGTGGCTCACGGTTTCGAGGGTCACAACGGTTGGGATGCAGATAGCATCTTCGGATCGTTCATCGCATTCCAGTTGTGCTGCGGTTTCATTCCCCAGTCAGCACGCTCAGATTTAGCCAACATCTTAGATGAGGCGGTGGAAGGCCGTTTCGATTTTCCGCCAGAAGCAGCTGCGGTATCTACTGACAACACAGACACCGATCACGGTGAAGCTGATGATTCTTTAGCCGAATTGTAATAAGACTATTGTCCTTGACTTTGTGATGTAGGAATAATATCTCCTCTCCCGGCATAACGCCACGGAGACAGGAGACCTATGTCCAGGAGTTCAAACCACCCCATCATCGCCCCGCCCGCCGACGCCGAAGAGGCGGAGCAGCGCATGGCGGATCTGTTCGCCGAGTGCGAGCGCAGCGCGCGGCGCTATTTCCGCCGCGCCGAGGAAGACGGGCTCGATTTCGACATCCGCTGCGCCTACGCCAATGTCGCCGGGCGCATGGTGCGGGCCGCCGCCATGGTGGCCGGCGCGCTCAGTAGCCGCGACAAGCGGGAAACCGTCCACCGCGTCGTCGTGGAGCGCCCCGATGCCGCGTAAATACAAGCCCACAGGGCGCAAGCCCGGCGCGCCGAAAGGCAACACCAACGCCGTCAGGCATGGCCATCATTCGCGCGTCGAAAAGGCGGAGAAGCTGCGCGCCCATGCGGCCCTGCGCGGCGCGAAGGCGCTCGTCGCGGCGATGAAGCTCGACGAGGAAGCCGCCGCCATGGAGGCCGCGCGCGAGGCGGAACGCGAGATGGAGGATCGCGACGCGTTCTGGCGGAAAATCTACAGCGATGCGCGCAAGCTGCCGACCTTTCGCGGCTTTCTGGGCGATATCGTCCGTAACCGCATGGCCGCCGAATGGATCGGCCTCTTCCCCGACGAGGTCGCGCCCGACTGGGTCTATGCCTGGCTCGACGCCATGCCCAATGTCCATCACAGCCTCACGCTGGACGATGAAGACAATGTCCTGCCTTACGTGCCCGAAGGCCCCATCGAGGAGGAGGAGGGGGGAGGGGGGTGGAAAAATGCCGAAACAACCCCACCCCCGGTTCACCCGAACGCGCTGTGGAGCGTGCTGTTTCCCGGCCGCGCCTGGGGCTCCGTCACCAGCTTCGACGACAGCGTGCCCGACCGGCTGCTGGCGCTCGTGCCGCAGTTCGGCTCGCGCCTGCAGGCTGAATCCTATCTCAGGTGGAAACTGCGCCAGTTTCAGGCGCATCGCGATCAGGCGGGCTGGACCGACGGCAAGAGCCATCTCGAGGGCCGGTCCGTCGGCGGCGGCGCACCCTACCCGCGCAACCCCCTGCCCTGGCGCGTCATCGGCACACCTCCGGTGACCGATTGACCGCCCGCGCCTCCGGCGTGTTCATGGGCAGAGGGAGAAAAGCCATATGACCCAGCGCACCGTCCTCATCACCGATGCCGCGCATTTCATCGCGCCGGCGGTCGTCGACCGTCTGCGCAGCGGCGGGGCGCGGGTCATTGCGGCGGATGAGGGCTTCGCCGACGAGGGCGATGCGCTGAAACAGACGACGCCGGACGAGACGGTGGCGCGCGCCGTGGCGCTGGCCGGGCGGCTCGACGTGCTGATCGTCGCGGGCACCTATCCCGCGCCCAGAACCCCGGCCGAAACGCTGAGCGCCGGGGTGACGCGGCCCTTTTTCGAGAAGATCGCCATCGAGTCGCTCGCCTATGTCGCCGCCGCCGTGCCGCACCTGAAAGCCGCCGGCGCCGCGCAGGGCGGGGCGGCCATCGTGTTTCTCACCTCGGCCGGCCCGCTTCAGGGGATTCCCGGCTTCGCCGCCTATGCCGCCGCGCGTTCGGCGGTCACCGGCGCGGTGAAGTCGCTGGCGCTGGAACTCGCCCCCTTCGCGGTCACGGTGAACGCGGCGGCGTTCAACTATATCCAGACCGAAACCTATTATCCCCGCGCCTGGCTGGAGGACGCGCGCAAGCGCGAGAAGCTGCTGGCCCGCGTGCCGCTGGGGCGGCTGGGCGATCCGGCCGAGGCGGCCGAGATGGTCGCCCTGTTCGCGGAAGGCCGCGCCGCTTTCGCCACAGGTCAGGTTTTAAGCATGTCGGGCGGGTCTTCCTGACCGATCCCCGCTTCACACAGGCGCGGATGAGGATTACATCTTCCGCTGCGGCGGGGCTTTGCACGGGTTTCGCCGCATCGGGACCACTGGGAGCGGCTTCACGCATGGATCGTATCGGATCGGCGACAGGCGACAGCTCCCTCAGGAACGCAGTCTCCGGGCCCGAACCGAAACAGAACGTGCGCTGAAGGAGAGTCCCCTGCCGCCTCGCAGACCCAGTTTCGCCGGCCCGCCCCCCAAGAACGACGACGGCCCCCGCATCAACGGCGACATCACCGCGTTCGAGGTTCTCGTCATCGACGAGGCCGGCGAGAAGCGCGGCGTGATGAGCCGCCGCGACGCGCTGCGCATGGCCGAGGAGGAGGGCGTCGACCTCGTCGAGGTTTCGCCGATGGCGAAGCCGCCGGTCTGCCGGTTGATGGACTACGGCAAGTTCAAATACGAGCAGCAGAAAAAGGCCAACGAAGCCCGCAAGAAGCAGAAGATCATCGAGATCAAGGAGATCAAGATGAGGCCGGGCATCGACGATCACGACTATGACGTGAAGATGCGCTCGGCGCTGAAATTCTTCGGCGAAGGCGACAAGGTGAAGTTCACGCTGCGCTTCCGCGGCCGTGAAATGGTGCACCAGCATCTCGGCATGGAAGTCCTGAACAAGATCAAGGCCCAGGTCGGCGATCTCGCCAAGGTCGAGCAGGAGCCGCGCCTGGAAGGCCGCCAGATGCAGATGGTCATGGCGCCGCGTTAAGCGCCTTGCATCCCGTCACGAAAAAACAAACCCCGCCGGAAACGGCGGGGTTTCGGTTTTCTGCAGTCCCGCAGGGAGGGTTACGGCGCGTAGCCGACGGTCTCGACGCCCGCATCCGGATGATCGGCGGCGAAGCTCTTCTCGGCGTCTTCCACCGCCGCAGTGGCGAACGCGACGGCCTCGCGGGCCTCGGCGATCGCACCGGCCTTGTCGGCCTCGTTCAGCGGCTTGCAGGCCGAATTGGCCTTCACCTCGCCGCAGCGCATCGAGCCGTCGGTTTCGATGACGAAGATATTGGCGAAATTGCCGCCTTCCAGCTCGGCCAGCCACTGCTTGGCATCGGCCAGATCGACCGCCGCACCGGCGACATCGTCATCGCTCGTTTCGGTCATGGCCGCTTCGGCCGCCGGGCCGATGCTGCGCGCCGCGGCTTCCATCGCGCCGGTTCCGGCGAAGCTCACGCCAGCCATCAGGCCGATCGCGGCGCCGAAGGCCAGGCTGCGGGGAAAATAGCGGGACACGTCACACACTCCGTCAAATTGTTGACGAGGTATGAACGCGTCAGCCGCCGAAAAGATGCGGCGCAGATCACACTTTCCGGATCACCTTATGTCGCGGGCCTGAAATACGGGGCTTTTCCGTCGCGCGGAACCCGCCTGTCAGGGCCGGATTTCGGCGTTCAGCGCCCGCTCGGCCTCGCGCAGACCGGCCTCGGCCTTCTCCATCGCCGCCCGTGCGGTCAGCGCCGCGGCGTGCGCCTCGGCGGCGATGCGCGCCTTTTCTTCGGGCGAAAAGGGCGTGCAGCCGGTGCCCGGAAATTTCGACGGATCGGCGCAGCGCACGATCTTGCCGTCGCGGATTTCGACGGCGTTCTCCAGATCGATCTCGTGCACGCGGTCCAGCTCGCGGCTGCGGCGCGCGATATCGCGACGCGCGTCGGCCATGCGCTGGCGGGCGCTGCGCATGGCTTCGTCGGCATCGGCCATCGCGCGGGCGACATGGGCGCGCGCCTCACGCGCGGCCCGGCGTGCGGCGTCGCGCGCTTCCCGCGCGGCGGCTTCGGCGCGATCGCGACCGGCCTCCGCCGCTTCGCGCGCCTGCTCGCGGGCCTCTTCGGCCAGACGTTCGGCTTCGCGGCGCGCCTCAAACCCCATCGCCCTGGCGATCTCGGCCGCCCGGCGCGCATCGGCGCGGGCGATGTCGGCGGCGGCGCGATGATTGTCGCGCGCCGGCTCGGTCTCGCCGCGCGCATCGGCTTCCATGGCGGCGCGGAAGCGCTCGGTGTCGCCGTTATAGTGGGTCACGCCGGCGGCGGAGATGTGGACCGGGCCCTTCACCTCGCTGGCGGCGGCGACGCCGCAAAGCGCGACAAGAGCAGTCAGGCTGATGCAACGCGTAACGGCGGACATGGCGCTCCCCAAATGTGACAACGCGGATGAGGCCACGGCGCATGGGGCGGCGTCATGTGGCGGTCGTCACATCTGCCGGGATTGTGAGCGGCGAGAGCGCGTTCAGCGCTGGTTGGCCTTGCCGGTCTGCGGCGCAGGCGCGGCCTGACCGGGCGGCCAGGCCGCGAAGTCGAGCGCCTTCAGCACCGCCATCACCCGGCGCCCCTTCTGGAACGCATTGTCGTAGAAACGCCAGGGCACGGTGATGTCGGGCTCCACGCCGCCGACTTCGTTTTCGCCGGCGGCATTGGTCCAGACGCAATCGGGCACATGCAGTTCGGCCCGCGTCTCGTTCAGCACCACCGGCGTATCGCCGGCCGACATCCAGCCGCAGCCCGCACCGAAGGTCGGCTCGCCGATCAGGATCGCGGCGCGGTTGTCTTTCAGCAGGGTCGCGAAATGCTCCGCCGCGCTGGCCGAGCCTTCGTCCATCAGCACATAGAGCGGCCCGCTCCAGACGCCTTCGTCATAGGCATAGAGCGAGGAGAAGAAGAGCGCATAGCCCGACGACAGCAGCCCGTATTCGCCCGGCGGGGCGTAATCCATCGTGCCGGTGGCATAGAGATGGTCCTTGGCCAGCAGCGAGCAATCGGGCGTCCGGTTCTGCCACATGCCCATGCGATCGCAGCTCTGGTTGGCGTCGGCCAGCGCCGCCGTCAGCGTCTGCTTGGCCTGGTTCAGCACCTCGCGATAGGCGACGCCGACCACGGGATTGGCGAGGTCGGCCTCCACCAGCGCCAGATTGCCGGCCAGGCTGTCGCGCCACGACTGGGTGCGGGTGAAGGCGAGGCGCGGAGCCTTCAGCTTGATGGGCGTCAGCATCCGCGCCACCGGATCGAGCCACAACGACCCGCCGCCGTTCTGCGTGATATCGACCGCCAGCGCGGTCACGCCCTCCGCTTTCAGCTTTGCGATCTGCCGCGCCACCGCCTCGGTCAGCAGCTGCGCCGCCTTCTGCCCGATGGAGGCGCCGCAGCTTTCGTCGCACTCGCCGTCTTCGGGCAGACCGATCTCGGCGACCGCCTGCGGACAGAACTCGTAATAGCCCCACTCATAGAACGAGGGGATGCGCAGGACGCCCAGCTTTCCGCCCGGCAGGTCGACCACATAGATGGGAAAGGCCGCGCCGTCCGGCGTCTCCACCTTGCGCGCGCCCAGCCGGTCGAACGGCAGCCCGTCCGGGCGCTCTTCGTCCTCATAGCCGAGGCTGCGGCAGATCGAGGCTGTACCCCACACCTGCTTCGGCTCTTCGATTTCGTCGGGGAACTGCAGCGAGATGTGGCCATCGCCCAGCGCCATCAGAAAGCTGCGCAGCACATCGCGGGCTTCCGCCTCGCTGGTCGCGGCGCGCAGCTCGGTTTCGGCGTCGTCCGCCAGTTTCTTCAGATCCAGCCCGCGCTCGGCGATCGACCAGTCGAGATTGGGCGCCCGGGCGGCCAGCTCGCGCTTGATCTGTTCGAAATCGGCCAGAAAGCGCCCGGCGCTATAGGTCGCGGCGGACGCAGGCGCTTCCTGCGCCACCGCCGGACAGGCGAGGGCGGCGGCAAAGACGGCGGCAAGGATCGCGGCGCGGCGCATGGCCCATCCTGACATGACAGACGGGCCAGACTACAGCACGCGGCTTAAATCAAGGTTTCGGGATCGCGCCGTCGATCGCGTCCTTGGCGGTTCCCGAAAGGTCCTGCGCCGGGCCCAGCGGGTTGGTTTCGTCGCGCTTTTCGTCGATCTGCGGCGTGCCCGACCACAATTTGTAGACCACCACATCGTCGACCAGCAGCACCAGCATCGAGGCGGCCCAGCCGGTCTCCTCGGTCTTGCGCTGGAAACCCAGCACGTCGAGCGAGATGTGTCCGGTGCGCTGCGTGCCGCTGGCCCCCGGCGCCATGACATAGCCGACGCAGGCATTGCGCGCGCCGATGCAGCCCTGGACGGCAGGGTCGAGGTCTTTCAGCTGCACCGAGTCGGTCGGCATGAAGACGCGCATCACCTCCACATAGTTGATGACGCGCAGGTTCGGCGTCGTCTTGGGATCGATGCCGTATTCGCGCAGCTTGGCGCTGGTCGTCACGCCCGGCTGGATGATCTTGTAGGCCGTCTCGGCGATCTCATAGCTCGGAAACGGCCCGGAGGTTTCGCGCGAGGTCGACGGCAGGATGTCGCTGGCGCATGCGGCCAGGGGCAGCGCAGCGAGAGCGGCGAGAATAACGCGGCGTGACATGCGCCCTCCATAACAGCCGTGAGATGGCGGAATGAAGGCAGGCCGGTAAACGAAGTCCTACTTTTCGTTCGCCGGATAGGCCTGGAGCTGCAGGTAATTGTCGAGCCCGATGGAATCCAGGATCGAGAGCTGCGTCTCGAGGAAGTCGATATGCTCCTCGGTGTCGTCCAGGATCTGCTTGACGATCTCGCGGCTGATATAGTCGCGCGCCTGCTCGCACAGCTGCACGGCTTCGATCAGCGTGGTGCGGCCGCGCTTCTCCAGCTCCAGATCGGCCGAGAGGCCTTCGGGCACGGTCTCTCCGATCGCCAGCTTGCCCAGGTCCTGCAGGTTCGGCAGGCCTTCCAGAAACAGCACGCGCTTGATCAGCAGATCGGCGTGCTTCATCTCGCCGATCGATTCCTCGTAAGTTTTCTTGCCCAGCTTGGCGAAGCCCCAGTTCTCATACATGCGGGCATGCAGGAAATACTGGTTCACCGCAGTCAGTTCATTGGTGAGGATCGCGTTCAGTTTCGCGATGACCGCGGGTTCGCCCTTCATGGGAGCAGCCTTTCAGCTCGTTGAATCAGCCTTGTTATGCGTGCGCATCCTGCCGCACGCGTTCACGATAAAAAAGCGGTTTGGTCGCGCGTGCCTCGCAGAGGCAAAAGCACATCGCTTCGGCAGGCGTCGTTCTACTCGGCGGCCATGGCGAGGGCGGGGCGCATCGCCTCATCCAGCATGCGCTGGATATCGACCTTGCAGCGGCCGCATTTCGGGGCGACGCCGCACTGGGCGTAGACGGCATCGACGGTCGGCGCGCCACAGCCGGCGACATGATCGACGGCGGCGCTCATGTCGCGCTGGCGGACACCGTTGCAGTTGCAGACGAACATCTGAACCCCAATGACGCGCGCCCTTACTTGCGAGCGCATCGCAGTCTCTCTA
>JAKOQZ010000054.1 GCA_029778105.1 Pseudomonadota bacterium
CCAATGGCTACCTGCATCACCAGTTTCTCTCCTCCAATTCCAACCAGCGCACCGACGAATACGGCGGCTCCGTGGAAAACCGCATCCGCTTCACGACTGAGACCGTCGCGGCGGTTTCTGCCGCCATCGGGGCCGATCGCACCGGCATCCGCATCTCGCCCGGCCACATGTTCAACGACATCGCCGACGCGAACCCCACCGAAACCCATGCCGCGCTGCTGGATGCCATCGACACGGGCGCGCTCGCCTATGTCCATTTGATGCTGCCCGATTCCTTCGCGCCCCAGCTCAACAATGCCGGCGACGTCGGAACGCTCGTCAGCGCGATCCGCGCCCACACCAAGGGCAACCTCATCGCCGCCGGCGGCTACACGAAAGAGAAGGCCGAGGCGGCACTCAGCAGCGGACAGCTCCAGGCCGTCGTCTTCGGCCGCCCCTTCATCGCCAATCCCGATCTGGTGGCCCGCCTGAAAAACAACTGGCCCCTGGCAGAGGCGAACCCCGACCTCTTCTACACCCCCGGCGCGCAAGGCTATTCCGACTACCCCGCCTACAAGCCCTGACGCCCCGTGATCTTCCCCCGTTTACGGGGGAAGCACCCTGCTAAGCCAGGGGAAGGGGGCAGCCATCGCCGCACTGCATCCGCGCCCACCACTACGCCGCGCATGGTTCCCCTTCCCCGCTTCGCAAGCGGGGATCAAAAGATCCAATACCGGATATAATTCCTATATAGGGTCCGCCCGCGCGCCCGTCAAGCCCGGCATAAGAAAATATTCCGCGCTGCTCCGGCGCACGGGTTCCATCCGCATTCCCACTTCCCTTTCTCAGGCGAAAGCCCCATGTGAACCCATCGCCATTGATCGGATTCCATGAACCCCGCTCCTGAAAACCCCAATCCCCATCCGGGAATGGGCTTCCGCGCCTTCGTCGCCCTCATCGCGCTGCTGATGGCGGTGAATGCGCTCGCCATCGATTCCATGCTGCCCGCGCTCCCGGCCATCGGCGCGGCGCTGGGCGTCGTCGCGGAAAACGACCGTCAGTGGATCATCACCGCCTATCTTCTCGGCTTCGGCGTCGCCCAGCTCGCCTATGGCCCGCTGTCCGACCGCTACGGACGCCGCCCGGTGCTTCTCTTCGGCCTTGGCGTGTTCGTCGTCTTCTCCGTGGTCGCGGCCTTCGCCACCAGTTTCGAGCAGCTGCTTTTCGCCCGCGTCATGCAGGGCATCGGCTCGGCGGTCAGCCGCGTCCTCACCGTCTCGATCGTGCGCGACTGTTATTCCGGGCGGCGCATGGCGCGCGTCATGTCGCTCACCTTCATCGTCTTCCTCACCGTGCCTGTTCTCGCGCCATCGGTGGGGCAGGGCATCTTGGCTCTAGCGCCCTGGCCCTGGATTTTCGGCGTTCTGGCGATTTTCGGGGGCGTCATGGCGCTGTGGGCGGCCTGGAAGCTGCCCGAGACCATGCACCCCGAAGACCGCCGTCCGCTCAGCCTGTCGGCCATCGCCACCGCCGTCAGGTTCACCCTCACGCGGCGCATGGCGGTCGGCTATATGATCGCCTCGGCCTGCGCCATCGGCGGGCTGTTCGGCTTCATCACCTCCGCGCAGCAGGTTTTCGTCGACGTCTTCCACGAGGAAGACCTGTTTCCCGCGATTTTCGCGCTCATCGCCATCTTCATGGGCCTGTCCTCCTGGCTCAACGCCTCCATCGTCGAGCGTCTGGGCACCCGGCGCGTCTCGCACACCGCTCTCATCGGCTACATCTTTTTCGCCGGCACCCACGCCCTGGTCGCCTGGACCGGGCACGAGACGCTGACCAGCTTCATCGTGCTGCAGGCCTCGATGATGTTTTGTTTCGGCCTCGTCGGCTCCAATTTCGGCGCCATGGCGATGGAGCCGCTCGGCCATGTCGCCGGCACCGCCTCCTCGGTCCAGGGCTTCTTCACCACCATTTCCGGGGCGCTCATCGGCTTTTTCATCGGCCAGCACTTCGACGGCACCGTCGTGCCCCTGACCCTCGGCTTCGCGCTCTGCGGCATCTCGGCGCTGATCGTGGTGCTCGTCACCGAACGCGGCCGGCTTTTCCACCCCACGCGTCCCGCCGCGCCCCCACGCTGACCGGCACGCCGACACGCCCCGGAAACTGGCGTTGTCGCAGCTCGCGACTGCCCGCATCGCCTGTCTGGCCGGGGGGCGCTGAACGCCCGGGAATCCGCATTTCCCAGGCGGCCGGCACCGTCGTCGTGACAAAATCGCAACAACCGCAGTGCAAGAATGCTCTGCGTAGTCGGCACGTTGGGAACCGACCCCCGCGCATGCTAATTAGTTGAGGAAGTCGGATCGGGGCGCGTCCGTCCGCCTGACGTCTATTCGATTACGGCCGATGCGGCCGGATTTAAGAGGATCAAATGAAGCTCAAGAATATCATGCTGGCTGGCGCCGCTGCGGTCGCCCTGACCGGCATCGCTGCCGCCGACACGCCGGATGGCGTCTATCTGGGTCTCGCCGGCGGCGCGAACTGGGTCGAAGACGATTTCTTCTTCGGCAAGTTCGACATGCAGACCGGCTACTATGTCGGCGGCACGGTCGGCTACAAGTTCGACTTCAACCTGCGCACCGAGTTCGAACTCGGCTACCGCAGCAACGACTACGACTTCTTCCGCGGCAAGTCGGGCGAAGTCACGTCGCTGTCGACGATGGTGAACGTGCTCTATGACTTCGACATCGGCGAAGGCATGGCTCTCTCGCTCGGCGGCGGCCTCGGCCTCGCCCGCATCGGCGCGGAAGACGATTTCGGCTTCGCCGACGGTCGCGACTTCGTGTTCGCCTATCAGGGCATCGCCGAGTTCGAAGCCATGGTCGACGACAATGTCGGCATCTTCGTCGGCTACAACTACTTCGTCGCCGATAACGTCGATATGGATTTCGCGAACGGCGGCTCTTTCGGCACCGATTACACCGCCCACACGGCGAAGATCGGCGTGAAGTATCACTTCTATGAAGCCCCGGTCGTCGCGCCGGAGCCCCCGCCGCCGCCGCCGCCGGTGGCCGCCAAGACGTTCATCGTCTTCTTCAACTTCGACAAGTCGGATCTGACCCCGGAAGCCCAGGCCGTCGTGGCCGAGGCCGCCGCCGCCTTCAAGTCGACCGGCTCGGTCTCCATCGCCGTCGTCGGCCACACCGACACCGTCGGCTCGGCCGCCTACAACCTGCCGCTGTCGCAGCGCCGCGCTGCCTCGGTGAAGGCCGGCCTGGTCGCCAACGGCGTCCCGGGCGACGTGATCTCGACCGACGGCAAGGGCTTCTCCGAGCCGCTGGTCGCCACCGGCCCCGGCGTCAAGGAACCCCAGAACCGCCGCGCCACCATCGACCTGACCGGCTCGGGCATGTAATCGACCGAACCCGGTTGAAACGCGAAGGGCCGCCCATCGGGCGGCCCTTTTGCTTTCAGCCCTGCTGCGCCAGCCACACGGCTGCAAGCGCCGTCGCCTCCGGCACGTGCCAGCCGTCCAGAACCACGAATGCGCCGTGCAATGCGTCGCTTGCGACGGCCTCGTCATAGCTCCCGCCGTTCAGCTTGGCTTTCAGTTTGGCCTCCACATCGCCCAGCTCCTGAAGCGCCGGCGCCTGCCCCAGCGCCTTCAGCGCCACGGCATCCTCGCGCTTCGCCAGCGCCTGCAGCGGGTCTTCCGGCCACAGCCGCACGGCCGCGACGCCGGCGAGCGCCAGCCCCATCGCGCCGAACGTGCGGCGGGTGATGCGGGCCGAGCGGCGCTGCCCCTCGTTCATGCCGTCCCTCATGCCCGCGCCTCGCGCTTCAGCGTTTCGGCGAGGCGCAACGCCAGCGCCACCAGCGTCAGCGTCGGATTGGCCGCGCCGGGCGTCGTGTAGAGCGAGGAACCCGCGATCCACAGATTGGCCATCCCGTGCACGCGCGCATCGCCATCGCACACCGATGTCGCGGCGTCCGCGCCCATGCGCGTCGTGCCCATATTATGATGGCCCCAGTTGGTCTCGGCCGGCCAGCGCTCGCGCGCATCCGGCGCGATCCGCACCATCCCGGCGCCGCTGGCGCTGAGCGCCCGCCCCAGATCGGCGAGGTTGGCAAGATAGTCTTCCAGATCCCGGTCGTTCAGCTTCCAGTCGACTTTCAACCGCCGCACGCCATGGCGATCGCGGGCGTCCGTCAGCGTCACCCGGCTCTCGGGATCGGGCCGCGTCTCCAGTCCGGCATTCAGCATGTGCACGCGCGGCGTCCAGCCGGGCTTGCCCAGCGCCGCCAGCGCGCTCGCGGTCTCCGACTGCCCGAACCAGCGCGTCTCCCAGCGATCGAACGCGCCGTTGCTGAACGACGGACCGCCCGGTTCGATGGTCGCAAGGCACGAGAGCCGCCCCTTGGCGCGGCGATAGTCGTCGCGCGGCTGAAAGGCGAGACGATAGCGCCGCCCGCCCGCCGGGATGTCGTTCGTCGCGAAGACGTCGCCGGCTTCCGGGCCGAACGACAGCACCGCCGCATAGCCGATGAGAATGGGATGGTCCGCGAAATAGCGGCCCACCTGCCCCGTCGCATTGCCAAGCCCGCCCGCCACCTGGGCGTCGGCGTTCAGCAGCATCTGCGCGTTGGAAAGGCCGCCGCACGCCAGCACCGCATGGCGGACGCTCATGCTCAGCGGCTTGCCCCCGTCGCGCGCAATCGTCAGCGCCGTCACGCTCTTGGCGTCGTCGCTGACGCGGATATCGCTCACCGTCGCGTTCAGGAAGCAGCGCGTGTCGCTCTTGTCGATGAGGTCGCGATAGACCTCGCCCATCCGGATCGGCGGCGAGAATTCGAACAGAACCGGCTCGATATCGCTGCTGCGCGGGATGGGCAGCTTCACGCCCGCCAGCGCCGCGACGCCTTCGCTGTCGTCGTAACGCGCCGGCCCCAGATGCAGCACCTCCTGCGCGCGCCTGTAGAACGGCTCCAGCTCGCTCTTGGTGATCGGCCAGCCCGACAGCTTCACGAAGTCGCGCGGCTCGAAATCGACGGCGTCCAGCTCGCGGCACCAGCCGCCCCAATGCCCGGTCGTGCCGCCGAAATAGCGCAGCCTCACGCTCTCGGGCGTCGCATAGGTCTGCGGCCCCAGTTCCCCCGCCGCGAGGTCCTGCGCCTCTTCCGACCATTCCAGGCCGCCGGATTCCAGCAGCGCGACGTTCAGCCCCGCGCCTTCCAGCGCGATGGCGAGGCTCAATCCCGCCGCGCCCGCGCCGACAATGGCGATGTCGGCGTCCAGCTTTTCGTCGTCAGGCAGTGACCGCGCATCGATGAACATGGCTCCACCTTCACGAAGGCGGCGCGCATGTCAAAGCCGCATCAGGCGGCTTCGACCCCGGTGCCGATCTGGCAGGCGACGCCCGTGCCGCCGAGGCCGCAATAGCCGCCCGGGTTCTTGTCCAGATACTGCTGGTGATAATCCTCGGCGTAGTAGAAATCGCCGAGCGGCAGGATTTCGGTGGTGATCGCGTCGAAGCCCTTGGCCCTCAGCGCGGCGTCATAGGCCGCGCGCGCGGCTTCCGCCTCCGCCTTCTGCGCCTCGTTCGCGACATAGATGCCCGAGCGGTACTGCGTCCCGATATCGCCGCCCTGACGCATGCCCTGCGTCGGATCGTGATTCTCGAAGAACACCTTCAGCAGCTGACCATAGGAAATCTGCCTGGGGTCGAACGCCACCAGCACGACCTCGTTATGGCCGGTGCCGCCGGTGCAGACCTCCTCATAGGTCGGGTTCGGGGTGTAGCCGGCGCTGTAGCCGACGGCGGTCGAATAGACGCCGGGCTGCTGCCAGAACTTGCGCTCGGCGCCCCAGAAACAGCCGAGGCCGAACACGGCGGTCTCGATGCCGGCGGGCCAGGGGCCTTTCAAGGGATGGCCAAGGACGGTGTGAGCGTCGGCGACACGCATCTGGCGGTCGGTGCGGCCGGGCAGCGCCTCGCCGGGGGCGGGCATTTCAAGCTTCTTGCGCTTGGCGAACATGGGAGACCCTCTCTGACGGGTGTTTCGCTGTCCAATGTGGCGATGACGGCCGGCAAATTCCAGCCGCTGGAAGCCGTTGCGGCCGGGCCGACGGAAGTGATATAATGTAACATATGACGCATCAGCATCGTCACCTGCCCCACCATCACGCGGAACCGCCGCGTTTTTCGCTGCTGCGCACCAGCGCGGGCGTCCGCTTGGCCATCGCCGCCGCCGGCGCGGCGGTGCTGTGGCTGGCGGTCGGACTGGCTCTGGGCTGGATCTGAGCCATGGGCGCGGCCGTCAGACTGGACAACGTGACCTTCGGCTATCGCCGTCACCCGGCGGTGCACCACATCAGCGGCACGTTCGAGCCCGGCTCGCTGACCGCCATCGCCGGGCCGAACGGGGCGGGCAAATCGACGCTGCTGAAAGGCATCGCGGGCGAGATGCGGCCGTTATCGGGCGAGATCGCCCTCAGCGGCACCACCCGCCGCGACATCGCCTATCTGCCCCAGATCGGCGAGATCGAGCGCGGCTTTCCCATCTCGGTGCTCGACATGGTGGCGATGGGCGGATGGCGCGAGGCGGGCCTTTTCGGCCGCATCGGCCCCGACGTGCTGAAGCGCGCCGAGGCGGCCATCGCCAGCGTCGGCCTTTCGGGGTTCGAAAGCCGCCCGGTGGGCACGCTTTCCGGCGGTCAGGTCCAGCGCGCGCTGTTCGCGCGCGTGCTGGTGCAGGACGCCCGGCTGATCCTGCTGGACGAGCCCTTCGCCGCCATCGACAGCCGCACCACCGCAGATCTCTTCGCCGTGCTCGCCCGCTGGCAGGGCGAGGGACGCACGGTGATCGCCGTGCTGCACGACCACGACGCGGTGCGCGAACATTTCCCCTCCACGCTGCTGCTGGCGCGCGAATGCATCGCCTGGGGGCCGACGGGAGAAGCGCTGCGCCCCGAGCATCTGCTGACCGCGCGGCGCATGTGCGAGGCGTTCCACGACGATGCGCCGGTGTGCCACGCGGATGAGGGCCACGCCTGATGGACTGGCTGCTGGGACCTTTCGCCGACCCTGCGATGGCGCGCGCCCTCGCCGCCTGCGTGGCGCTGGCGTTCGGCGGCGCGCCCATCGGCGTCTTTCTGGTGCTGCGGCGGACCAGCCTGATCGGCGACGCGCTGAGCCACGCCATTCTGCCGGGCGTCGCCATCGCCTTCGTCTTCGCGGGGTTCTCGATCCTCTGGATGACGGTGGGCGGCCTGCTGGCGGGGATGGCGGTCGCGATTCTGTCGGCCGCCGCCTCGCGCGTCACCGCGCTGCGCGAAGACGCCAGCCTCGCGGCGTTCTTCATCATCTCGCTGGCGCTGGGGACGCTGCTGGTCGCGACCTTCGGCACCGACGAGGAGCTGCTGCACATCCTGTTCGGGCAGGTTCTGGCCATGAAGAACGAGGCGCTGCTGACCGTCGCCGGCGTCGCGACGCTGACGATGGCCGCCCTCGCCCTGCTTTACCGGCCGCTGGTGCTGGAATGCTTCGACCCCGGCTTCCTGCGGGGCGCGGGGGCCACCGGGGCGCTGGTGCATTTCGCCTTTCTCTCGCTGGTCGTGCTCAATCTCGTCAGCGGGTTCCAGGCGCTGGGGACGCTGATGGCCGTGGGGCTGATGATGCTGCCGGCCATCGCCGCGCGTTTCTGGGCCGACTCGGCGGGCGGACAGATCGCGGTCGCCGTAGGGCTGACCATTGCGGCCGGCTTCCTGGGGCTGATTGTCTCGCACCACGCCGGCACCCCGCCCGAAACGACCATCGTGCTGACGGCGGGGGCGTTCTATCTCGGTTCGCTGATCGCCGGCCCGCGCGGCGGCATCGCCAGCCGCATCGTCCAGCTGCGTCACCTGGAAGCCTGACCGGCCAAGGCTTGCCGTGGCAGGCCGCCGACCTTAAGTCAGCGGTCCGCGAAAGGACCCGTCCATGACCTCCACCGCCACCCCCGTCACCGTGCTGACCGGCTATCTCGGCGCCGGCAAGACGACGCTGCTGAACCGCATCCTCACCGAGCAGCACGGCAAGAAATACGCCGTCATCGTCAACGAGTTCGGCGAGATCGGCATCGACAATGACCTCATCGTCGACGCCGACGAGGAAGTCTTCGAGATGAACAACGGCTGCATCTGCTGCACCGTGCGTGGCGACCTGATCCGCATCCTCTCCAATTTGATGAAGCGCAAGGGCAAGTTCGATGCGATCCTGGTGGAGACGACGGGTCTCGCCGACCCCTCGCCCGTCGCCCAGACCTTCTTCGTCGACGAGGACGTGCGCGCGAAGACGAAACTCGACGCCATCGTCACCGTGGTCGACGCCCGCCACATCGAGCAGACGCTGGCAGAGGCCAAGGAAGCCCGCGAGCAGATCGCCTTCGCCGACGTCATCCTGCTGAACAAGACCGACCTGGCCGACGAGGCGGCGCTCGACCGCGTGGAAGGCGTCATCCGCCGCATCAACCCGCTGGCGGTCATCCACCGCACGCAGAACTCGGGCGTCGACCTCACCGAGATCCTCGATCGCGGCGCCTTCGATCTCGACCGCATCCTCAAGATCGAGCCGCACTTCCTCGATGGCCATCACCATCACGACCACAACGACGACATCCAGTCCTTCTCGTTCGAGACCACCAAGCCCATGAACGGCGAGGCGCTGACCCACTGGCTGCAGATGACCCTGCAGACCAAGGGGCAGGACATCCTGCGCTCCAAGGGCATCTTCGACATCAAGGGCGAGACCAAGCGCTTCGTCTTCCAGGGCGTCCACATGCTGATGGACGGCGATTTGACCGGCCCCTGGAAAGACGGCGAGGCCCGCCGCAGCCGCATGGTGTTCATCGGCCGCAATCTGGATCAGGATGAGCTGAAGCGCGGCTTCGAGTCCTGCATCGCCGCATAAGCGGGCAAAGGGGGGCACCATGAGTTCCGTCGTCACCGGCGCGATCATCGGCGCGTCGATCGGTCTGATCTACAGCGGCTATATCCTGCTGAGCGCGGGCAAGAAAAAGGGCGACAAATACCTGAAGGAGATGACGCGGCGCGTCACGCCGCTGGAGGCGCCGATGCCGCCCGCTGCCGTCTTCGCCGCGCTGAGGAACGGCATCATCGATCACCCCGCCACGCTGGAGGCCGCAGATGAGGCCGCCACGCGGCTGGTCTTCACCGACAAGGCTTCGATG
Source organism: Pseudomonadota bacterium (assembly GCA_029778105.1). GTDB lineage: Bacteria > Pseudomonadota > Alphaproteobacteria > Micropepsales > Micropepsaceae > JADZAI01. Next base: position 9,205 of record JAKOQZ010000054.1, read on the forward strand.
ACGACGTTCGGCTTCTTCTATCCCATCCACATCACGCCCTCCGCGCAGGGCGCGCATCTCGACATCGGCATCGTCAGCCGCGGCAACCAGTGGGGGCCGCTGGTGACCAAGGCGCACAGAATTTTCGTGGAAGGCGTTTGCAGAACGCTTGGCCTGCCCGAACCGTCATGAGCTCAGCCGCCGCGCCTGCGCATTTCCTCAGCACCGATGCCTTCGTCACCGCCGCGCAGTTCAGCGGCGGCCTGGCGGCGCTGGCGCTCGGCGACGGTTCGGTGCGGCTCGTCGCCGCCGACGGCGCGGAGATATCCGTCGCCGCGCATGACGGCTCGGCGATGGCGCTCGCCGCCACTGCCGACGGCTTCGTCTCGACCGGCGATGACGGCCGCGTCGTCGCCATCGCCGCAAACGGCGACACGCGCGAGCTGTTCCGCGCCAAGGGCAAGTGGATCGAGCATGTCGCCTTCAGCGCCGCCTCCGGCGCGCTCGCCTTCGCGGGCGGCAAGGAGGCCTTCGTCATCCTGAAGCCGGGCGCGGAGCCCCGCCGCCTCGCCCACACGTCCAGCGTGATGGGCCTCGCCTTCGACCCCAAGGGCAAGCGCCTCGTCACCGCGCATTATAACGGCGTCAGCCTGTGGTGGCCCGGCGCGGAGGCCCCCAGCGCGACCTTCTTGGAATGGAAGGGCTCGCATACCGGCGTGGTGTGGCACCCGGGCGGCGATTTCATCGTCACCTCCATGCAGGAGAACGCGCTGCACGGCTGGCGCCTCTCCGACAAACAGCACATGCGCATGGCCGGCTATCCCGCCAAGCCGAAAAGTCTCGCCTTCTTCGCCAAGGGCAAATGGCTCGCAACCTCCGGCGCAGAGTCCGTCGTCTGCTGGCCCTTCGACGGCAAGGGCCCGATGGGCAAGAGCGCCCGCGAAGTCGGGCCGACGGGCTCGATCTGCACCGTGCTGGCGCCCCACCCCTCGCGCGACCTGATCGCCTCCGGCCACGCCGACGGCTCGATCTGGATCACGAGGTTCGAAACCGACCAGACAGCCAATGTCCGCGCCCCTGCGGGCGAAGCCGTCAGCGCCCTCGCCTGGCGCGACGACGGCCACCGCCTCGCCTTCGGCTGCGAAGACGGCGCGGCAGGTGTGCTGAACTTTGAGCCGGCTTGAAACTGATCCGTTAGTTTCAACTTAACTGCGGCTTATCCATGCTAGTTGGATGCGCCTCACATGGAAAAGACGAAACTTCGCTTTGCGGGTGGTGCTCTACTTCCTGACCATCACAGTCTTCTGTGCTTTGGTGCAACAGATCACAGGTCTTGGAATACGAGGTATTCGAGGGAAAGCCGTACTCGCAGTCGTCGCGTTAATCACGCTTTTCGCCCTGTGGTCAATACGTCGTAAGGCGCGCGCCGGGCTTCTGCGGGTCGGAGGGTTGTATCTCCGGTTTGCGATTGTGGTTGTCATCGGCGCGCTTGCGACGAGCGTTCTATTCTGGACTCTGTATGCGACCGTTTGGGCTGGTGAGTTCGACCCCAGAGCCATCTTCTGGGGCTTCGTCGCCGCCACCAAGTCAGCAGCAGTCGTCATCCCAGCAGCACTCGTGTTGTCTCTGGTTCTGGCTACGCTCACCCGGACGATCCTACTGACGTGGGCTATGCTTGATCCTGATCCGTCGACATCGAAGGTGTCGCCCCCGGCCCCGCCCGAACCGTAACCGCGCGCGCGCTCAGCGGTGCGGCGCAGTGCGAGCACACCATCACCGGATCGAAATCATGCCCGCACGTCTTGTGCGTATGCAGCAGCGGACGGCCCTTGCGCGTGACGCGGTGGGTATCGCCCCAATGCACGATCGCCATGATGACGGGATGCAGCGCGCGCCCAGCCGCGGTCAGGCGGTCCTCGTAACGCAGCGGCCTCTCCTCATCCGCGCACTTCGCCAGGATGCCCTCGGCCACCAGCTTTTTCAGCCGGTCGGCAAGGATCGGTCGCGTCACGCCGATCCGCGTCTGGAAATCGTCGAACCGGCGTACGCCCAGGAAACAGTCGCGCAGGATCAGCAGCGTCCAGCGGGCGCCGATCACGCTCACCGTCCGCGCCACCGAACACGCTTCGCCTCCGATCTCGTCCCACCGCATCCGCGCGTCCTCTTGTCAGCCCCCACACCCTATGTCAGTTTTGTTTTAGAACTCAATAAGAGCGGTGTGGGAGTATGAAAGCCAGGAACGCCACCGTCGCCGTCGTCGGCGCAGGCGATTACATCGGCGCCGCCATCGCCAAGCGCTTCGCGTCCGAGGGCTATCTCGTGGTCGCCGGACGGCGGAACGGCGACAAGCTCCAGCCCCTGAAAGCTGAAATCGAATCCGCCGGGGGCCGTCTTGAGGCCCGCACGCTGGATGCCCGCAGCGAAGAAGCGATCACCGCATTCCTGAACGACGCCGAAGCCCTCGCGCCCCTCGATGCCGTCATCTTCAACGTCGGCGCGAATGTCCGCTTTCCGCTGCTGGAGACGACCGAGCGCGTCTATCGCAAAGTGTGGGAAATGGCGGCCTATGCCGGCTTCCTCACCGGGCGCGAGGCCGCCCGCCTGATGCTGCCGCGTGGGCGTGGCTCTCTCTTCTTCACCGGCGCCACCGCCTCGATGCGCGGCGCCAGCGGCTATGCCGCCTTCGCCGCCGCCAAGTTCGCCCTGCGCGGCACGGCGCAGGCCATGGCGCGCGAGCTGGGCCCCAAGGGCATCCATGTCGCCCATCTCGTCATCGATGCCGGCGTCGACACCGCCTTCGTGCGCGGCCGCATCGCCGATGCGCGCGGTCAGGAAGCCGCCGACAATCTACCGAAGGATGTTCTCATGGAGCCAACCTCCATCGCGGAGGCCTACTGGCAATTGCATGTCCAGACGCGCGACGGCTGGACGCACGAACTCGATCTGCGCCCCTACGGCGAAACCTGGTGATCCGCATGACCCTCGATCTGCAGTTCCACTTCGATTTCGGCAGCCCCAACGCCTATTTCGTCCACCGCGTCATCCCGGATATCGAGATGCGCACCGGCGCGCATTTCGCCTATGTGCCGGTGTTGCTGGGCGGCATCTTCAAGGCGACGGGAAACCAGGCCCCGATGATCGCCTTCGCCGGCATCCGCAACAAGCTCGACTATCAGTCGCTGGAAATCCGCCGCTTCATCCAGCGCTATGGCACCGATGCCTTCCGCATGAATACGCATTTCCCCGTCAACACGCTGCAGATCATGCGCGCCGCCGTCGCCGCCGAAGAGGAAGGCGTCCTGCCGCACTATGTCGAAACCGTCTTCCAGGCGATGTGGGAGAAGTCGCTGAAGATGGACGATCCCGCCGTCATCGCCGCGACGTTGAACGAGGCCGGCCTCGACGCCGAAAAGCTCATCGCGCTCAGCCAGACGCCCGAGATCAAGGCGAAACTCGCCGCCAACACCGAAGCGACCGTCGCGCGCGGCACATTCGGCATCCCCACGATTTTCGTGAACGACGAGATCTATTTCGGCAAGGATACGGTGCGCGACGTGGAGGAAGAGATCGTGCGCGTGCAGCAGGCCGAGGCCGAACGCGCCCCGGTGCGCGAGTTTCCCTAACGCCCGCCTTCGCGGATTCCCCGCGCCCGCATCAGATCGCCGAGACGCTGCCCGTTCAGGCGGCAGGTCGCGATGATGCGGTCATACGACCGGCATTGCCCCGCCCGCCGCGCCCCTTCGCACGGGGTGCAATCCACCGTTTCGCCATAGGCGATCGCGCGCAGCGCGTCCTTCGCTTCGGGCCCGCCCTCCTGGTTCCATTCCGGCGCGTTGAAATCGCCGAGCCGGATTTCCTCGCCGCTCCGCAGGATCAGCCCGTCACCGTCGACGACGCTGGCGACCCGGGCGGTGATGACGGGCGGAAATTCCGCCCCGGCGGAGCGCGTGGCGGACTGCGATGCGGGCGCTGCGGCCTCAAGATCGCGGGCCACGCGCGGCAGGGTCTGCCACACCAGCGCGAGAAACCCGATGCCGAGCAGCAGCAAGATCGGCCGCCACGGACTGGAGCGGCGCCGGGCGAATATCGCCGATCGTCGGACAAAACGGGTGCGCGGCATGGCCATGCCGCCAGCCTGACCCGGAGGGGTAAACGAAAACCTGCCGGCCGGCGCGGAACCTAGGCCGTCGCGCGCGCCGCCGGGAGCGCGGCGGGCTTTAGAGCCCGCCTTCCTTCAGCACGCCGCTCAGCGTCAGCGATTCCGCCTTGCCGGGCCAGAAAACGAAATCCGAGACGCGCCAGCCGTCGGCCGTCTTGACCATCAGCACGTCGGTTTCCGAAGCCTGACCCATATTCGACGTGCCGACCCGCACCGTCGCGGCCTCCGGCTTGCTGTCGGTCACCTTCACCGACAACAGCTTGAGATCCTTGTAGTCCTGGCCGTCGACCAGAAAGTCCCAGTCGATCACCGGCTCTTCGCTGCTCTCTGCCTTTTTCAGCCGCGCGGCGAGTTCGGGCGTCGCATATTTGCCGGCGTGGGTCAGCACGTCGGGCATGTCGTCCATGGCGCCGGTCGCGTCGGCCTTGTTCAGGGCGTCGAAATAGGTCTGGTACATCTCGGTGACGACCGCGTCGGGCCCGCGTGTATCGGCCGCGAAGGCCACGCCCATCAGGCCGATAAAAGCCAGAAATCCTGCAAGAAACCGCACGGGACACTCTCCTCAGATTGCGCCGGCACCATGATCCCGGAACGCGGCCAAGACAATCGCCGCCCCTACGGAAAGCGCAAGAACTTGTTCCGTGCCACGCCTTCGGGTGAGTATGGCCCAGGGGGAAACGCACATGATGAAACTTTATCACTGCGTCGGCGCGCGCTCGCTGCGGGCCGTCTGGATGCTGGAGGAAATGGGGCTCGACTACGAACTGGTCGTCCTGCCCTTTCCGCCCCGGGTCTTCATGAAGGAGTATCTGGCGGTCAATCCGCTGGGCACCATCCCCTATCTGATCGACGGCGAAACGCGGATGACGGAATCGTCGGGCATCTGCCACTATCTCGGCACGAGCTATGGCGACGGCGCACTGGTGGTGAAGCCGGGCGAGGCCGATTACGGCGCCTATCTCAACTGGCTCTTCTATTCCGACGCCACCGCCACCTTCCCGCAGACGCTGGTGCTGCGCTACACCCAGCTCGAACCGGAAGAGCGCCGCCAGCCGCAGGTCGCCGAAGACTACGGCAAGTGGTTCAAGGGCCGCCTCAAGCTCATCGACGCGCAGCTGGAAAAGACCGACTACCTCGCCGCAGGCCGCTTCACCGCCGCCGACATCGCCGTCGGCTACGCGCTCTATCTCGCCAAACGCCTGGGGCTCGACGATGAGCTGAAGCCCCAGACCCGTGCCTGGTACGACCGCATCACCGCGCGCGACGCCTTCAGGCGCGCCGACGCGCGGCGTTAGCGCTTACGAAGCAGGCTTCTTGAACTTGTAGACGAACTGGTCCGTGTGCCCGCGGACCTTCTCGTCGAACACGTTCAGCGTGTGGTCGTCGGCGGGGTTGGCCAGCGCCACGCTTTCGCTGTCGAACACGAACCCGGCCGCCTCGACCTCGCGCTTCACGATCGCCGGATCGATGCGATGCAGCGACTCCGCCACATCGACGGGCGCCCCTTCGGCCGCGCGATGATCCACGACGATGTAGTAGCCGCCGGGCTTCAGCATATCGAAGACCTGCTTGTTGAACGCCAGCGTATCGACGTCGCCGAAGCCCTTGGTGTGCAGGTCGTGATAGTTCTGCGAGGTCCACACGATATCGGCGTCGCGGATCGACGTCGTCGCCAGCATCGGCTCGATGACGGCCAGCACGTTGCGATGCTGGATCGCGATCGCTTCGGCGTTCTTGCCCAGATCGTACTTGTCCTTCAGCTCGGCCGGCACCCAGGCATAGACCTTGCCCTCATCGCCCACGACATCCGCGAACAGACGCGTGAAGTAACCGCCGCCCGGCACCCAGTCGACCACCGCCATGCCAGGCTTCACATCGGCGAAGGCGAGCAGGACGGCGGGCTTACGGGCAGCGTCGCGCGCGACATCGTCGGGCGGCCGCGTCGTGTCGGCAATGGCGGCGGCGACCGGATCGGCCGGCGCTTGTGCGAACACGGGTGCGGCCAGGACGCTGGCGGCGACCAGGGCGGCGGCAAGGCGTTTCATGGCGTCTCTCCTATTCGGCGGCGTTCTGGGCGCCGGACACCTGCGCCTTGGCGACGCTGGCCCGGACCACGGGAATCTCATGATCCTCTAGCGGCTTCATCCACGGCTTGCGCTTCAAGGCTGCGTGAATGAACGGCTCAAGCTCCGCCGCCTTCTTTGCGTCGCGCTCGGCGCGGCCGGCCTTGAACTGCGGCATCACCTCGGCGGCGAACAGTTCCAGCGACTGGCAGATATGCTCATGTTTGTTGCGGCCCGCTTGCTGCATGAAGATCACCTGATCGACGCCCGCCGCCTCGAACGCGCTCAGATGCGCCTTCATGTCGTCCGGCGTGCCGATGCCGCTGGCATTGCGCTCGGCATGGGCGAGTGCGTCGATGATCTCCTGCGTGCGCGTCCCCCGCTTCGCCAGGTACTCGCCCCACAGATTGGTGCGGCCCGGCACCGTGTCGTGCGCCACCAGCGCATTCAGCGCATAGCCGAAGAACTCGAACCCCTCATGCCCGCGCCGCACCGCTTCCGCGCGGTCGTGATGCAGCGAGAAGTTCGACACCATCGCGATATTGGCGTTCACGCTGTGCCCCAGCGGCACGCACTCTTCGCTCTTGATGATGCCGTAATAGATGTCGGCCCACGCCTTGGCCTCGTCCGGGTTGACGAACGAGAAGGCCAGCGCGCCCAGCCCGTTCCTCGCCGCCACCTTGATCGTGTCGCGATTGGTGCAGGCCATCCACATCGGCGGATGGGGCGTCTGCACCGGCTTGGGCACGACATTGCGGCAGGGCATCGAGAAATATTTGCCTTCGAAGCCGGGATAGGGGTCCAGCACCAGCATGTTGGCGATCTGCTCGCCGGCCTCCAGCGCCATGGCGCGCTTTTCCCGGGCCGGAATGGCGAAGCCGCCCAGCTCCAGCCGCGTCGCGCCCTCGCCGATGCCGAAATCGACCCGCCCCCGGCTGATGATGTCCAGCGTCGCGATGCCTTCCGCGGTGCGCGCCGGATGATTGTAGTTGGGGATCACCTGCCGGATGCCGTGGCCGAGGCGGATGGTTTTCGTCCGCGAGGCGGCGGCGGCGAGAAACACCTCCGGCGCGGACGAGTGCGAATACTCATCGAGGAAATGGTGCTCCACCTCCCACGCATGGTCGAACCCTAGCCTGTCGGCCAGCTCCACCTGATCCAGCGCCTCATGGAAGAGGCGCGCCTCATCGCCCGGAAGCCAGGGTTTGGGCAGCTGAAGCTCGTAGAAGACGCCGAAGCGCATGGGATTTCCTCACCTGTCTTATGTCGTTGCGCACAGCCTATACGCCCCGGCCCAAAAGAAAACGGCGGCCGGTGAGGGCCGCCGTTTCCTGTTGCGGGTGCAAAGCGCCTAGTTCAGCGCTTCCACGATCGTCACGTTGGCCAGGCCGCCGCCTTCGCACATGGTCTGCAGACCATAGCGCTTGCCGCGCTTCCTCAGCGCATTGATCAGCGTCGACATCAGCTTGGTGCCCGAGCCGCCCAGCGGATGGCCGAGCGCGATGGCGCCGCCATTGACGTTCAGCCTTTCAGGGTCCGCGCCCGTCGCCTGCAGCCAGGCGAGCGGAACGGAGGCGAAAGCCTCGTTCACCTCATAGAGGTCGATGTCGCCGATCTTCATGCCGGCGCGATCGAGCGCGCGCAGCGTCGCCGGGATCGGGGCCTCCAGCATGATCACAGGATCGGCGCCGATCACGGTCATGTGGTGGACGCGGGCCAGCGGCTTCACGCCCAGCGCCTTCAGGCCCTTCTCGTTCACCACCATCACGCCCGACGCGCCGTCGGTGATCTGGCTCGACGTGGCGGCCGTCAGACGGCCATCTTCGGCGTTGATCAGCTTCACGCCTTTCATCGCCTCAAGGCTGGCGTTGAAGCGGATGCCTTCGTCCACCGTGTGCATCGCCTTGTTGCCGTCGGCGTCGGTGATCTCCACCGGCACGATCTCGCCGTCGAACGCGCCGCTTTCGGTCGCTTCGCGCGCCTTGCGGTGGCTGTGATAGCCGAACTCGTCCAGCACGTCCTTCGACAGGCCATAGTTCTTGGCGATCATCTCCGCGCCGTCGAACTGGCTGAAATTGATGCCGGGATAGCGCGCTTCCATGTTCGGGCTCTTGTAGAAGCCGAAGCCGTTCTTGGCGGGCAGCGCCGCCGCGAGCCCCATCGGCACGCGCGTCATGCTTTCAACGCCCGAGGCGATCACCACGTCCATCGCGCCCGACATCACGGCCTGCGCCGCGAAATGCAGCGCCTGCTGCGACGAGCCGCACTGGCGGTCGACGCTGGTCGCCGGCACGCTTTCCGGCAGCTTGGAGGCGAGCACCGCGTTGCGCGCGACGTTCACCGCCTGCTCGCCGGCCTGCCCGACGCAGCCCATGATCACGTCGTCGATCAGCGCCGGATCGACGCCCGTGCGGTCGACCAGGGCGTTCAGCACCGCAGCGCCCAGATCGACCGGGTGCCAGTCTTTCAGACGGCCGCCCTTGCGGCCGCCGGCCGTGCGCGCGATGGCGACGATATAGGCTTCACTCATGGTTGCTCTCCTCAGGTTTTTGAACCGGCTTTAGAGATCCGCACCCTAAATAGTGCAGATACACGCAAATAACCAGGATCGCGCACCATAAGCGGCTGACGCAACGTCAGCGCAAGCTGCCCACTCCGTCAGGCATCGGTCTCGCATTTGATGCCGTCCGCACGTTCCAGCCGCAGTTTGCCCTCGCGCACAGCCGCCGAGGGCATCCGCATGCTGTCCCGCCAGGGCATGCCCGGAGCCTCGACATAAGCGAATTTGATCGACACGGAGGCGACCCAGGTGAAGCCGTTCTGCTCATCGGCAGGCGACAGCTTTTCCTCCATCACCTTCACTTCGCCGAGCTTGATGTCGGCCAGACGCATCTGGGTTTTCATCCCGGGCACCCAGCAGTTTTCCACCAGTTCCTCGACCTTCGACGCGTTGCCGCCCCCGCACCCGGCCAGCACGGACATCGCCGCACCCAGGATCGCCGTCTTCGTGATGATTTGCATGGATGTCCCCCAAGGTTTCGTCGGGAGAAGGCTAAGGATGCACCCGCCCGCCCGCAAGAAACTTGAAGTGGTGCCCCTGGCCGGACTTGAACCAGCACGCCTTGCGGCAACGGATTTTGAGTCCGCCGCGTCTACCATTCCACCACAGGGGCACTGAAGCGGGCTATCGGCGCTGGGTGTAGAGGAGCCTACGCGCGCCCGTCAATCGGCGGGATCGGCCGGCGCGCCGGCCCGCCCGGTCACACGACGCTGAGCTTTACCTCGATATTGCCGCGGGTGGCGTTGGAATAGGGGCAGACCTGATGAGCGGCCTCGACCAGTTTCTCGGCCGCCTCCCGCTCCATGCCCGGAATATGCACCTTCAGCTCGGCCTCGATGCCGAAGCCGTGGCTGATCGGGCCGATCCCGACCGAGGCGTCGATCGAGATATCCGGCGGCACGGTGATCTTCTGCGCCCGGGCGACCGCCTTGATCGCGCCGATGAAGCACGCCGAATAGCCGGCGGCGAACAGCGACTCCGGATTGGTTCCCTCGCCCTTTCCGCCCATCTCCTTCGGCGGGTCCAGTTTCACGTCCAGATGGCCGTCGGCGGCGACAGACTTGCCGTCGCGCCCGCCGGTGGAGGTCGCGTGGGCGGTGTAGAGAACCTTGTCGAGCTTATTGACCATTTTGGGCGTCTCCCTTGGTTTAGGGCTTGGACATTGGCGCTTGCCGGGGGCTTTGCAAGCTGGCCCGCAAAGGCGCATATCCCCGCCCATGACCGTTCGCCAGAGATTGCGCCTCGTGTCCCTCGCCCTTGCGGCGGCCCCGGCCGCCATGCTGGGCTTTGTCTATTACGCGCAATATGTGATGGGGCTGCTGCCCTGCATCCTGTGCCTCTATCAGCGCCCGCCCCATTTTGTGGCCGCTGCGGCGGCTTTGCTCGCCCTCGCCTTTGTCGGCGGCCCCAGGGGCGTTTCCCGCGCTTTTCTGGGCCTCGCCGGGGCGGCGTTCCTGATCGGGGCCGGTATTGCGGCCTTTCATGCCGGGGTGGAGTGGAAATTCTGGCCCGGTCTGGCGGAATGCGGCGGTTCCGTTGACCCGATTGCAACCAACATCGGCGATCTTGTGTCCGGCATGGAGACGGCAAAGATCGTCCGGTGCGACGAACCGGCGTGGGTGTTTATGGGTCTGTCGATGGCTGGCTGGAACGCCATCATCTCGTCCCTCCTCGCCGCGATCGCCTTCTGGGGTATGGTGCAGGGTCAACTCAAGGGACGCTTCCGCGCATGAGCGCTGATGCAGCCGTCAAACGGCGACGCCAGCCGCCCCGCCCGGGGCGCAAGGCGAAGCCGGGCGCAACGCCCGCCGATGTCGCTGCGATGATCCGGGTGGATCACGCGGGCGAATACGGCGCCGTGCGCATCTATGCCGGCCAGCTGGCCGTGCTGGGCGTCAGCCCGGCGACGGCCCGCTCGGCCGAGCTGGTGCGCCACATGGCGGCCCAGGAAGACCACCATCTCGAAACCTTCGACCGCCTGCTCAGCCAGCGCGACGTACGCCCGACGGCCTTGGCGCCGGTCTGGCACGCCGCCGGATTTGCGCTGGGGGCGGTGACCGCGCTCATGGGTGAAAAGGCCGCCATGGCCTGCACCGAGGCGGTCGAGGAGGTGATCGACGATCACTATGCCCGCCAGCAGGACAAGCTGAAGGGGCGCGACCCCGAGCTTGAAGACGTCGTTGCCCGTTTCCGTGCCGAGGAAATCGAACATCGCGATACGGCGCGGGCGGAGGGGGCCAAAGAGGCTCCCGCTTATCCCATCCTCACAGGCCTGGTTAAGGCCGGCTGCCGCCTCGCGATAAGGCTCAGCGAGAGGATCTGATGGCTGCCCTATCAATGCAGGCCCGGCGGCGCGAAGCCTTCGCGCCTCGCAAGGCCGCGCGCGCCGAGCTTGGGCCTCTCGCCCAGCTCCTCACCGACGCCTTCATGGACGATCCCGTCCTGCAATGGACGCTGCGCGAGGGCCGCGCCTTCCCCACCGCGCTGCGCCGCTATTTCGATTTCGCGCTCGCCGAACAATGCGTGGCCAGCGATCTCATGTACGTCTCCGGCGCCGACATGCGCGCCACCGCCATCTGGCTGCCGCCATCCGATCTCGGCGTTCTCGCCACCCCGCCGCGCGAGATGCTGCGCCTCATTCCCAAATTCCTGCCCATCCTTGGCATTTCGCGCCTGCACCGCGCCATGTCGCTCGCCATGGCGATGGATGCCGAACATCCGCACGAGCCCCACTGGTATCTCTATTTCCTCGGCGTGCCGCCCGCCGAACAGGGCAAGGGTCTCGGCTCGGCGATGATGGAGGCGACGCTCCCCATGGTCGATGCCGAGCGCCTGCCCGCCTATCTCGACAATTCCAACGCGCGCAACATTCCGCTCTACGAACGCTACGGCTTCCGCGTGATCAGCGAATACCGCGCCCGCGAAGACGCCCCGCCCATCTGGGGCATGTGGCGCGATGCGCGCTTGATCTGAAGGGGGGCGGCGCGGCTAAGTCTGGCCCATGGACCCCGAACAGGCCGCCAGAGCCCGCACCCTCGCCGCCGCGCCGATCAAGGCCGGCGCCGCCGACATCCCCCGCCTGAAGGCGCTCCTCGCCGACGCCTTCCGCGACGATCCCTGCCTGCAATGGACCTTCAGGTCCGGGGCGGGCTTTCTGCCGGCGCTCGGGAAATATTTCGACTTCGCGCTCGCCAGCCAGTGCCTCCAGCACGACGCGATGTTCATGAGCGCCGACGGCAACGCCGCCGCCGTGTGGCTGCCGCCCGCGGGCCTCAAGGCGCTCTCGCTGCCGCCGACGCAGATGCTGCGCATGCTGCCGCGCCTCATCTCGATGACCGGCTTGGCGCGCATGACCCGCGCCATCGCAACCGGCGATGCGATGGAAAAGCACCATCCGCCGCAGCCGCCGCACTGGTACCTCTTCTTCATCGGCGTGCCCTCGCATGCGCGTGGGTTGGGCCTTGGCTCGTCCATGCTGGAGGCGACGCTCAAACACGTCGACGCCGAGGCGATGCCCGCCTATCTCGACAACTCGAATCCGAAGAACACCCGCCTCTACGAGCGCCACGGCTTCCGCGTGGTCAGCGAATACCGCGCCCGCAAGGACGCCCCGCCATTCTGGGGCATGTGGCGCGATGCGGTGAAAAACTAGCGCCTGCCAACACTCACCAACCCCGATCTGTCATACCGGCCTTGAGCCGGGATGACAGCTCAAAAGAAAAGACCGGCGGAATCACCGCCGGCCCGATCTCATCCCCTCGTCATGGTGAGGCGCCGCGCGAAGCAGGCCTCGAACCATGCACGCGCCTCACGCCATCCGGTGCATCGCGCAGATCTTGTTGCCGTCGGGGTCGCGCAGATAGGCGAGATACAGTTTGCCCGCCGCACCCGCGCGCACGCCCGGCGGCTCTTCGATGGCGGTACCGCCGGCTTCGACGCCCGCCTTGTGCCAGGCGTCGGCCTGCTCGGGCGAAGCCGCCGCAAAGCCGATCGTGCCGCCATTGGCGAACGTCGCCGGCTTGCCGTCGATGGGCTTCGACACCGAGAACACGCCCGTCTTTGAGATGTAGAAAATGCGGTGGCCGTCGACGATGGCCGGGCCGATGCCCAGCGTGCCGAGCAGCTTGTCGTAGAACACCTTGGCCTTATCGAGATCGTTGGTCCCGATCATGATGTGCGAAAACATCTGAACTTCTCCCTCCCGGCTGCGCCGGCGTTTTGATGCCGGGTGTATAGCCGGAAAGAGGCTCAGGGCTCCAGTTCGCTAGCATGAGGCAACCAGGAGGAATTCTACGCCTCAGCCAGTTGTCGCAGACGTCCCTCTTGCATGAATAGAATTCTTTGCCAAAAACGACATGCAGACCGGCGACAAATCGGATCAGTTCCAAATGCTTGGGAGTGACAAAATGGTTTCGATGAGAATCTCTCTAGCAGTCGTCACGTGCTTAGTAAGCCTTCCGGCCGCCGGTTGCGGCAAGCAGCAAGATGCGGCGATACCCGCAGACTCAATAATTGTTAAGCGCCAAGATTTGGACTTGCTCCGCGCAGATCAGGCAGTGTTTCTCGCTCTCAAACAATCGCTCTCTGCGTGCGTTGAAGCCGAGCCCAAGACTGTGGAGTGCTTTGTCTCCGTAGTGCAAGGCTCAGGAATTGCGGTCGCAACCGCAGCAAACGTGTCTGAAGAACCGCTCCCTGCTGCGCCCGCCGAACCCACGGCGACCCCCACGGTGCCTCCAGAGCCGACGCCGCCGCCTAGTGCTTGGGTTTACAGCGAGACCAAAGATGAAATGAGCGGCAAGACCACGAAGCTCGCTTGCGTCCTGTCCACGACTGAAGTCAGTTTCGACTTCCCTTACGGCTCGCAATACGCGCGCCTGTGCCTTCGCGACCACCCGAAGTACGGAAAAGATGTCTATGTCGTATTCGACAAGGCGCAGTTTCTTTGCGGCTACGATGGATGCCGAGCGCGCGTCAAATTCGGCGAGAAGTCGCCGGTTACGTTCACCGGCAACGACGCCGCCGATCATTCCACGAACATACTGTTCTTATCGCCATTCAACAAATTTTTCGCCGGCGTCAAATCGGCTGAAACGACCTTAATCGAAGCGCAATTTTATCAGGAGGGCGAGCGCCAGATAAAATTTCCAACGGCCGGTCTTGTTTGGAAGTGACTACGGCTCCAGTTCGCTGTCCCAGTAGAGATAGTCGCGCCAGCTTTCGTGAAGATAGTTCGGCGGGAAGGCGCGGCCGTTCTTCTGCAGGTCCTGGATCGACGGGCGCACCGGCTTGTGCGCCGGCCACATGCCGCATTGATGCGTCAGCCGCCCGCCCTTCAAAAGGTTACAGGGCGAGCAGGCCGCGACGATGTTCTCCCATGTCGTGCGCCCGCCGCGCGACCGCGGCACCACATGGTCGAAGGTCAGATCGCGCTTGTCGCCGCAATACTGGCACTGGAAGCGGTCGCGCAGAAACACGTTGAACCGCGTGAAGGCGGGGGTGCGCGCCGGCTTCACATACTCCTTCAGGCACACGACCGAGGGCAGCTGGAAATCCATGCCCGGCGAGCGCACGAAGCGGTCGTAATGGCTGACGATGGTCACGCGGTCCAGGAACACGGCCTTCACCGTGTCCTGCCAGGACCAAAGCGACAGAGGGAAGTAGGAGAGCGGCCGATAATCGGCGTTCAGGACAAGAGCGGGACACGCGTCGGGCGCGCGCTCAGCGGCGTGCACGACACGCCTCTTCAAGGATCAACTGGGGATGCCGCGCGCTGACGAAAACCGTAAGTCCCGTGATTCGAGTTCCCGACTGAAATTACTCTACACCCCATGACGCCCGTGTGAAGGCTGCGGAAAAACCGTCTCGATCCTGAAGCGCCGGTGCGTCTCATCTTGGGCCTTCCCCCATCGGGGGAAGGTGTCCGAAGGACGGAAGGGGGCAGACAGGATAAAGCGCCCTACCCCGCCACGCCCTCCGCCAGCGCCCCGTCGAACGCATCCTTCAGAAACCCGATGCCCAGATGCAGGCCCTCAGGATCGATCGAGTGCCCCACCCCGCGCGAGACATGCCAGCGCACCGGCAGGCCCGTCGCGCCGATCGTGTTCACCGCTTCCTGCAGGCGCGTGACCGGCACCATGGGATCGGCGTCGCCATGCACCAGCGCGATGGGCGGGCGCACCGTCATCTCGGCGGCCAGCCGCTCCGGCGCCACCAGCGCGCCGGAATAGCCGAGGATCGCCGCCGGCTGCACTTTGCGCCTGAGGCCCACATGCAGCGACATCATCGTGCCCTGGCTGAACCCCACCAGCGCAAGCCGCGAGCCGTCGAGGCCGAGCTTTTCCAGTTCCTGGTCGATGAAGGCGTCGAGGATCGGCGCCGCGCTGTCCGCGCCGGCCGCCAGCAGCGCCGGATCGAGCCGCGTGATGCCGAACCACTGATAGCCGAAGGGCTGCCCCGGCACGCGCTCGGGCGCGTTGGGCGAAACGAACGCCGCCGTCGGCATCGCCTTCTGGAAATAGGGCGCGAGCCCGATCAGATCGTCGCCGTTCGCGCCATAGCCATGGACGAACACGACGAGGCGGTCGGCTTTCGCGCCGTTGGCGGGCGGCACACGGGGGCCGTCGAGGTGCTGAATGCTCATGAGCGCGAGTTTAGGCGGACAGGCCCGCCTAAGACCAGAGCCCGAGGATCGCCCCCATCAGCGTGTATTGCAGCGCCGGATAGGTCGCCTCGACCGAAATGAGCGCCATGGAGTCCTGGGCGAACAACCCGTTCATCTTGATCGAACCGGCCACCACCAGAAAGCCGATGACCGCGCCCCAGATCGCGCCGTTCGTCACGCCGGGCGAAGGCCCCAGCAGCGCCGACAGCACGAACGCCCCGACGATGGACGATCCCACCGCCGCCAGCATCGGCAGCCACACCGGATAGCGGAACGGGCCGTCCTTGGTCAGCTTGTGCTCGCGCATCCAGAGCGTGCCGAACAGCGCAGAATACCAGATGCCGCCCAGAACGAACCCCGCCAGCCCGGCGACGCCGCCGCCGATCCAATTGATCTCGGGCATATCCCCCTCCTAGCTTGGGCGCGCCGATGATCGTCACCCGCTTCGCCCCCTCGCCCACAGGCTACCTCCACGAAGGCCACGCCTTCTCCGCGCTCTTTGCCGCAGCGGCATCCGGGCCGGGCGGCCGTTTCCTGCTGCGCATCGAAGACATCGACACCACGCGCTGCCGCCCGGAATTCGAGACCGCGATCTACCAGGATCTCGCCTGGCTCGGCCTCACATGGGAAACCCCGGTCCGCCGCCAGTCCGAACACTTCGCCGCGTACGGCGCGGCGCTGCACCAACTTCGCGCCCGCAGCCTCGTCTATCCGTGCTTCTGCACGCGCAAGGAGATCGCCGCCGAAATCGCGCTCAGCGCCGGCGCCCCCCAAGGCCCCGACGGCCCGCTCTATCCCGGCACCTGCCGCGGCCTTGATGAGGCTCAGCGCGCCGCACGCATCGCGCGGGGCGATGCTTATGCCCTGCGTCTCGACATGGCGCGCGCTGCGTCAGAGGCGGGTGCGCTGACGCTGGTGGAAAGCGGCCGCCGCTTCGCCGCGACGCCCGGAATTTTCGGCGATGTCGTGCTGGCCCGCAAGGAAACCCCCGCCTCCTATCACCTCGCCGTCACGCTGGACGATGCGCTGCAGGGCGTCACGCTGGTGACGCGCGGCGAAGATCTGCGCCCCGCCGCGCATCTCCACCGCCTGCTGCAGGCCCTGCTCGGCCTGCCCGAGCCCGAATGGCGGCACCACGCTTTGCTCACCGACGCCGCCGGCAAGCGCCTCGCCAAGCGCGACAACGCCCCGCCTCTCAGAGACTTGAGAGCGCGCGGCATTTCGCCCGCTGACCTGCGCGCCCGGCTGGGCTTTGCTTGAGCTGAACAGGGAGAGACCCCATGCGCCGCTTCATCGCCTCCGCCGCCACCGCCCTTGCGCTCGCCGGATATGCCCTCGCCGGCCCGAACGAAGACGCCTTGATGGCCGCCGACCTCGCCTTCAACGACATGGCGCAGAAGGACGGCGTCGCCGAAGCCTTCGCCGCCTATGCCGCGCCCGATGCGCGCATGTTCCGCGGCGAGGAAAAGATCGTCAGCGGCCCCGCCGAAATCCGCGAACTCATGGCCGCGCAATACGATCACGGCGGCTCGCTCACCTGGGCGCCGAAAGAGGCCGTGTCATCGGCCGACGGCACGCTCGGCTTCACGCATGGCCGCTGGACCTACACCACGCCCGCAGATGCCGAGGGCAAGACGCTGACGCTGCACGGCAGCTATGTTTCGGTGTGGTCGAAACAACCCGACGGCGCCTACAAATTCTCGCTCGACATCGGCAACCCCGACCGCCCGCAGGAAGGCGCGGAATAACCGGCGCGCGCCGTCCGGGTCTCAGGCCGCCTTGTCGCCCGTCGCCGCGTCCACCACGCCGACGATGCCGCGCATGATGCCGGTCAGCTCGAAATCCTTGGGCGTATAGACCGCCGCGATGCCCGCCGCTTTCAGCCGCACGGCGTCTTCCGGCGGAATGATGCCGCCCGCGATCACGGGAACGCTCAAGCCCCGCTTCTTCAATTCGTCCATCACCGCCTCGGCCAGCGCGACATGGCTGCCCGACAGAATGGAGAGGCCCACCACATGCGCGCCGGTCTTCGCCGCCTGATCGGCGATTTCGGCGGGCGTGAAGCGGATGCCGTCATAGATCGCCTCCATGCCCACTTCGCGCGCGCGGGTCGCGATCTGCTCCGCGCCGTTGGAATGGCCGTCGAGCCCGGGCTTGGCGACCAGAAACGTCAGCGGCCGCCCCAGCTTCGCCGATAATTGCGCCACCTCGTCGCGCACCGCGACGATGCCGGGATCGTTCGAAAGACGCGCCACCTTCGCCAGCCCCGTCGGTCCCCGATACTGCCCGAACACCTTGCGCAGCGCGTCGGCCCATTCGCCCGTCGTGATGCCCGCCTTGGCGCAGGCGATGGAGGGCGGCATGATATTCGCGCCCGACCGCGCCGCCGCTTCCAGCTCGGCCAGCGCCGCCGCCGCAGCTTTCGGATCGCGCGCCGCACGCCAGGCTTTCAGCCGCGCGACCTGATCCTCCTCGACCCCGGCCTCCACCGTCATAATGGCATCGACGCCTTCGCCCAGCGGCGAGGGCGCCGTCTCGCGATAGGCGTTGACGCCCACTACCTTGATGTCGCCGGCCTCGATCGCCGCCACGCGCGCCGCGTTCGCCGCGACCAGCTGTTCCTTCATATAGACGATGGCGTCTTCGGTCGCCGCGCCGCCCATGCCTTCGATGCGCGTCAGCTCGGCCATGATCTCGGCCTTCATCGTGGCGACTTTCGCCTCGATCACATGGCTGCCGTCGAAGATGTCGTCGAACTCCAGAATATCGGTCTCGAACGCCGCGATCTGCTGCAGCCTGAGCGACCATTGCTGGTCCCACGGGCGCGGCAGGCCCATCGCCTCGTTCCACGCAGGCAGCTGCACGGCGCGGGCGCGCGCCTTCTTCGACAGCGTCACGCCCAGCATGCCGAAGAGGATGCGATAGACATTGTTCTCCGGCTGCGGCTCGGTCAGGCCCAGCGAGTTCACCTGCACGCCATAGCGGAAGAGCTTCTGCTTGGGGTCGGTCACGCCATACCGGTTCGTGCACAGCTCGTCCCACAGCTCGCCCATCGCGCGCAGCTTGCAGATCTCTGTGATGAACTTCACGCCCGCATTCACGAAGAACGAGATGCGCCCGACGCCCTGGTGGAACTGGTCAGGTGAGATCGACGGATCGGCCTGTAGCGCGTTCAGCACGCTCGTCGCCGTCGCCAGCGCGAACGCCGCTTCCTCTACCGGCCCGGCGCCCGCTTCCTGCAGGTGGTACGAGCACACATTCATCGGATTCCATTTCGGCAGCTCGCCGGTCGTCCACCCGATCATGTCGGTGATGAGCCTGAGCGAGGGCTTGGGCGGAAAGATATACGTGCCGCGCGAGAGATACTCCTTGATGAGATCGTTCTGCGTCGTGCCCTGCAGCGCCGCCCGCGGCGCGCCCTGCTCGTCGGCGGCGGCCACATACAGCGCCAGCAGCCAGGGCGCCGTCGCGTTGATCGTCATCGAGGTATTCATCTGCGCGATGGGGATCTGGTCGAACAGCGCCCGCATGTCGCCCAGATGCGAAACCGGCACGCCGACCTTGCCGACCTCGCCCTTCGCCAGCACGTGGTCGCTGTCGTAGCCGGTCTGCGTCGGCAGATCGAAAGCGATGGAAAGCCCCGTCTGCCCCTTCGCCAGATTGCCGCGATAGAGCGCGTTCGACTTCGCCGCCGTCGAGTGGCCAGCATAGGTCCGGAAAATCCAGGGTTTGTCAGCCATACGCGCGCCTCTTCGCCGGGCGAGAGGCCCGGTCTTGTTGCGGCGCAGCATGCTGGTTCGGCAGATTGTGATCAAGAGCGCCGTGAATGGGCCAGAATATTTCCAACCCCGCCGTTGCGCCGTCATGCGGGCGCGCTAGAACGCATCCATGCAAAATCCTTCATCCCGCAAGCGCCCCTTCCAGGGCGTCCGCAACTTCCGTGATTTCGGCGGCTATGCCGGCGCCGGCGGCCGTCCGATGGCGAAAGGCCGTTTTTTCCGCTCCGCCCATCACGCGCTCGCCAGCGACGCCGATCTTGAGGCTATGGCGGCGCTCGGCATCGACGCCATCGTCGACCTGCGGCGGCCGGAAGAGCGCTCGCGCTTTCCCTCGCGCCGCTGGCCGGGCTTCAGCGCGGCGGTGATCGAGAACCACGACGACGACGAAGGCGCCGGCCCCCATAGCTGGCACGGCTTCATGGCCGATTGGGACCTTTCCGCCGAAGGCATGCGCGCCTATCACCTCGGCTATTACGAACGGGCGCCCTCGCTGCCGCGTATCCACGATCTCTATAGCCGCTATTTCCGCCAGATCGCCGACAGCCAGGGCCCCATCGTCGTCCACTGCGCAGCGGGCAAAGACCGCACCGGCATCATCTGCGCCCTCACCCACACGCTCGCCGGCGTCCACCGCGACGACATGATCGCCGACTTCCTTCTGACCAACGATCCGGCGGTCTTCGACGTCCACGCCCCGCTCTGGCAGGAGGAGATCGCGAAGGAACGCGGCCGCGCGCCCAGCATGGAGACGATGCACGTCGCGATGGGCGTCCATGAATCCTATCTGGAGCGCGCCTTCCAGGTGATCGACGAAACCTATGGCGGCGTCGACGCCTATCTGGAACGCGTGCTGGGCATCGACACCGCGCTGCGCGACCGGCTGGAGCGCAGGCTGTTCGACTGAAGGCGCGCTATTTCTTGCAATAGACCGACAACGTGCCGTAGCTCGAGGAAGTGCTGTAGGTCAGCGAACCATCCGCCTGCGGCAGGCCGGCGACCATGAACTGCTCGCTTGCGCCCTGCTTCATGGCGGTTCCCGTCGCGATCACGCCGCCTTCGGCTTCCTTCCAGGTTCCGCCATTCACCGTGAACGGCACCGAAAACCCTGCCGACGCCGCGTCGTAAGTGCCCGTCGCGCTGAAACCGCCTTCAGCCGTCAGCGTCATCGCAAACGTGTAGAGCCATAGATCGTAATTGGCCCCGCCGGGCAGCGGTTGATTGCCCATCTTGCACTGCCATGTGCCGACGAATTGCTCGGCGGCGGCATGTGCGGCAGGCGTGGCGAGGCTCAGCGCAGACAGCGCCATGGCAGACAAAACACGCATCAATATATCCTTCCAGACTGGCCCCCCAGACTGGCCCCTGTCTCATCTTGGGCGGATGCACTCCGTCCTGTCCAGCGCCATTGACGCCGCAGGCCGCGCAGTTGAGGGTTCCAGGCCTCGGGGGAAACGGCTCATGAAACCTTGGCTCAAATGGGCGCTGCGCATCGTCGCGGCGCTGAGCGTCATCGGTGCTGCCGGCTATTGGTGGCTGCTGATCGAAAGCGGCAGCCCGCCGGGCAGATATCGCATCGATCTCGCCGCGGTGCGGGCTCGCGCTACCTCCATTCCGGGCGAAGCGCCGCGCGAAGCCCGGGTCGAGACCATCGGCGAGGCCGCCTTTCCGTCGGTCGCGGTGACCGCAGGCGATGGCTGGTCGCCGATCCCGATGACGTTCTTCGCCTATGAGCTCGTGTTCGCGGACGGAATCGGCATCGTCGATACCGGCATGGACAAAGCCGACGCGGCGGCGATGAACGCCACCAGTTTCGACGACGACGCCTTCAAGCGCCTCACCGACGCGATGATCACCGCGAAATTCGTGGTCGTCACGCACGAGCATCAGGACCATATCGGCGGGCTGATCAAGCACCCGCAGATCAAGGCCGTGCTCGCCCACACCATCCTCAACCCGCAACAGGCGCGCGATGTCGGCGGCATGATGACCGCCATCACCTGGCCGGCGGGCGCACTCGATGGCTACAAGCCCACCGACTACGACCCCTATCTGGCCATCGCCCCGGGCGTCGTGCTGATCCGCGCGCCGGGCCATACCGAAGGCAGCCAGATGGTCTATGTCCGTCTCGCCTCGGGTAAGGAGATTCTCTTTATCGGCGATGTCGCCTGGAAGCGCCGCAATATCGACGAGGTACGCGAGCGCGCACGGCTCATCACATGGCTGATGAACGAAGACCGCAGCGCCGTGCTCGACGAACTCGCCGTGCTCAAGCGGCTCGCCGCCGAAAATCCCGATCTCGCCATCGTGCCGGGCCATGACGGCGCAGCGGTCGGCGCGCTTGTCGCATCGGGGGTTCTGGCGGCCGGATTCCGCTGAAGTCACGTTTAAGCGGGCCCGGTTTCGCCCACCTCAAGCGCGTGGCAGGATGGCGCCAGGATCACCGGAGCCCCGCCCATGCGCCTTCTGCCTCTCGCCGCCTTCGCCGTCAGCCTCGCCGGCTTCGCGCTCGCCGACAGCCCGCCGATGCCCTCCGGCCCCGAGGCCAAGTGGCGGGCCGAGATCGAAGAGGCGAACGAGGCCTATGCCAAGCGCCCGACCGCGATCCTCAAGATCGACGACGCGATCTATCTCAAGCCCGGCGAGACCGCCTATCTCATGGAATCGGACGGCGTCTATCGCTGGTCGCTCAGCGCCCCGGCCAATCTCGTGCCGTCGGTCACCGCCGGCGTCGATCTGAAATCCGCCGTCTTCAAGGCCAACAGCAAGGAGGCCGATCTCGCGGCGGAAGGCGTCTCGCCCTATGCGCTCAGCGACACCACGCGCGTCAGCGCGGGCATCGCGCAGATCGAACCGGGCAAGGACGGCATGCGCGTCGCGATCTACAACGACGCCAATCCCGGCGCCGCCGCTTTCACCGGGCTCGACTACTACCCCTACGACCCCTCCTTCGTTGTCGAGGCGGCATTCGAACCCGCCGCCAAGGCCGAGCCCAAGGTCTTCCAGACCTCGCGCGGCTGGTACAAGCAGTTCTACTATGTGGGCGACGCCGTCTTCGCGCTGAAGGGCGTGGATGTGCGCCTGCCCATGTATGCCGGCAGCGACAAGGCGGAAGAGATCGACAGCCTCGCCGCCTTCATCATGGACGACACCACGGGCAAGGAAACCTACGGCGTCGGCCGCTCTATCGACGTGGAAATCGAAAAAGGCGCGCTGCCCGCCAAGGTCACGCTCGACTTCAACTATCTCTACAATCCCAACTGCGCCCGCTCCGAGCACTATAACTGCCCGGTCGCGGTCGACCGTGTCGGCCTCGCCATCACGGCGGGCGAGAAAAAGCCCGCCGGCCACTGACCGCCTCAAGCTGAAATCCTGGCCGCCGGCTCCGGCGCTGTGACGATTGTCGCAGCGCTGCGGGCGGGCGCTTGCGTGCGCCCTATTTTCGTGTTAGTCGCACTAACATGAAATCGAAGCCGCACAGATCGCCGCCTTCCACGCGCCGCTACAAACAGGGCGCGCGGGCCGAGGCCGCCGAAGAAACCCACCGCCGCATCCTCGATACCTTCCTGGCGCTGGCGCGCGTGAAATGGCTGGAAGACATCACCCTCGCCGAGATCGCCGCCGAAGCCGGCGTCACGGTGCAGACCGTCATCCGCCGCTTCGGCGGCAAGGACGGCCTCATCGCCGCCTTCCCCCAGACCATCGGCGTCGAGATCGAGGCCCGACGCGCCGCCGGCGCCGCCTCGCACGCCACCGCCATCGCGGCGCTGGTCGAGGACTACGAGCTCACCGGCGACTTCCTCATCCGCATGCTGGCGCAGGAGCCGCGTTACGAGGCGCTCGGCCCGATGCTCGATGTCGGCCGCGCGCATCACCGCGCCACCACCCAGACCGCATTCGGCGACGTGCTGTCCCGCCTCAGGGGCGCGGCGCGCGAACGCCATCTCAGATCGCTGATCGCGATGACGGACGTCTATGTCTGGCAGCTTTTCCGCCGCGACATGGAAATGGATCAGAAGTCGGTCACAGCGCTCATTCTCGAAACCGTCAACAAACTGAACGCCGCCGTCACGGGGACGTCGGCAAACTGAAGGAGAGCGTCATGTCGGCGCGCGGACTGAACATTCTTTTCACCACCTGGGACGGCGGCGGCGTCGTGCCGCCGACGATCGAGGCCGCCAAGCGGCTGATGGCGCGCGGCCACAGCGCCCGCATCATGGGCGACGAAACCCTGCGGTTCGCCGTCGAGCGCGCCGGCATCGCGTTCACGCCCTGGCGCGAGGCGCCGCAGCGCCGCGACACCTCGCGCGAGAACGATCCGCTGCAGGACTGGCTCTATGACGGCCCGATGGGCGGCGTCATGCGGATGCGCGACGTGATCATGTCGGGCGGCGCGCTCGCCTTCGCGCGCGATACCGCCGCCGAACTCGACCGCCAGGCCTACAACGTCGTCGTCAGCTGCGAGATGGTGCTCGGCGCGATGATCGCCGCCGAGGCGCGCGGCGTGCCGCTCGTGGCGTTCGCCGCCAATTTGCCGATGATGCCGGTTCCCGGTATCCCGCCCTTCGGCCCGGGCCTCACGCCGGCGACGTCCGAGGCCGAACGCATCATGCACGCCGAAATCGCCGAGGCCGGCCGCGCGATGTTCAACGAGGGCCTTCCGGCGCTCAACGCGGCGCGCGCCGCGATGGGCCTTGCGCCCCTCGCCGATCTGATGGCCCAGATCGGCGCGGCCGACCGCTTTCTCGCCGCGAGCAGCGAGGCCTTCGATTTTCCCGCCGCCGAACTTCCCGAAGGCCTGGTCTATGTCGGCCCGATGGCGGGCGCGCCGGTCGATGCCGGCGGCTGGGTCTCGCCCTTTCCGGCTCAGGACATCCGCCCGCTCGTGCTGGTCTCGTTCTCGACGACCTACCAGAAGCCGCAGGGCCAGATCGCCAATATCGTCGCGGCGCTCGGCCGCCTGCCGGTGCGCGGGCTGGTGACCCTGGGCCCGGCCCTGCACGACGCTGCGTTCCAGGCACCGGACAATGTGAAGATCCTCGCCGAAGCCCCCCATGACGTCGTCATGGCCGAGGCCGGGCTCGTCATTACCCATGCCGGCCACGGCACGGTGATCCGCGCCCTCACGCATGGCGCCCCGCTCATCTGCCTGCCGATGGGCCGCGACCAGAACGACAACGCGGCGCGCGTCGATTGGCACGGCGCAGGCATCCGGCTCGATCCGGCGGCGACGCCTGACGCCATCGAGGCCGCAATCCGCCGGATCTTCGCCGAGCCCGGCTATCGCAAGCAGGCGCGGCGGCTGCGCGACGCCATCGCCCGCGACATCGCCGCCTCGCCCTTTGTGGCCGAGGTCGAGGCGGTGGCCGCGCGCCCGCGGACAAGGGCCGATCTGGCCCCGGCGGCCTGACGCCTCCCCGCGGATGGCCCGCCGGGCGGGAGAGGTGCTAAGCCTCTCCCGCCTTTCTTTTCGGGCCGCCATTGATCGGGAAAGCCGCCATGCCGCGTTTCGCGCCGTCGACCCATCTGGAAACCCACGAGGTCACCAACCAGCCCGGCGACTTCGCGCCGCGCAACCTGTTCACGACCGATCTGGCGCTCGTCGAAGGCGTCGCGCGCTATGCCGGCGACTGGCTGACCGGGCGCGCCGCCGCGCTCGGGGCCGAGGCGGGCTCGGA
>JAKOQZ010000055.1 GCA_029778105.1 Pseudomonadota bacterium
CGCGTGCGCGACATGTTCGAGCAGGCCAAGAAGAACGCGCCGTGCATCGTGTTCATCGACGAAATCGACGCGGTCGGCCGCCATCGCGGCGCGGGCCTGGGCAACGGCAATGACGAGCGCGAGCAGACGCTGAACCAGCTGTTGGTCGAGATGGACGGCTTCGAGACCAACGAAGGCATCATCATCATCGCGGCGACCAACCGCCCCGACGTGCTGGACCCGGCGCTGCTGCGCCCCGGCCGCTTCGACCGTCAGGTCGTGGTTGGCAACCCGGACATCGTGGGCCGTGAGAAGATCCTGAAAGTGCATATGCGCAAGATCCCGATGGCGCCGGACGTGAACGCCCGCACCATCGCGCGCGGCACGCCGGGCTTTTCGGGCGCCGACCTCGCAAACCTCGTGAACGAAGCCGCGCTGCTGGCGGCCCGCCGCGGCCGCCGCGTGGTGACGATGCGCGAGTTCGAGGACGCCAAGGACAAGGTGATGATGGGCGCCGAGCGCCGCAGCATGGTGATGAGCGAGGAGGAGAAGCGCCTCACCGCCTATCACGAAGGCGGCCACGCGCTGGTGGCGATGAACGTGCCCTCGACCGACCCGGTGCACAAGGCGACGATCATCCCGCGCGGCCGCGCGCTGGGCATGGTGATGCAGCTGCCCGAAGGCGACAAGCTGTCGATGAGCCGCCAGCAGATGCACTCGCGCCTCGCCATCCTGATGGGCGGCCGCGTGGCCGAAGAGGTGATCTTCGGCCATGACGCGGTGACCTCGGGCGCATCGTCGGACATCGATGCGGCGACCAAGCTGTCGCGCGCGATGGTCATGCGCTGGGGCCTGTCGGACAAGCTGGGACCGCTGGCCTATGGCGACCAGCAGGAGGAAGTGTTCCTGGGTTATTCCATGGGCCAGAAGAACCACATGTCGGACGAGACGGCGCGCACCATCGACGCCGAAGTCCGCGCCATCGTGGAGGGCGGCTACAACAAGGCGCGCGAGATCATCGAGACCAAGCGCGATCAGCTGGAGATCATCGCGCAGGGTCTGCTCGAGTACGAGACGCTGTCGGGCGAAGAGATCTCTGCGCTGCTGCGCGGTGAGAAACCGAACCGCGACGAGCCCGACGATGCTGAGAACGCGCGTCCGTCCTCGTCGGTGCCGACCGGCGGCCGCGGCAAGCCGACCGGCGGTTTTGGCGACGCGGCCCCGCAGCCGGGCTAGGCCTCGCTTCCGATCTGAGTTTGAGAACCCCGGTGCCATGCACCGGGGTTTTCATTTATGGGTAGCGGCATGGCGCTGACGATTTTCGGCATTCTCAACATCACGGCGGATTCGTTTTCGGATGGCGGGCGCTATCTGACGCCCAAGGCGGCGCTGGCGCATGGGCGGTCGCTGCTCGCGGGCGGGGCGGATGTTCTGGACATCGGGGCCGCATCGTCGAATCCGAAGGCCGTGGCGGTGGGGGCCAGGACCGAGATCGCGCGGCTGAAGAAGGTGGTGCCAACGCTGATGGCGGAGGGCGCGGCGGTCTCCATCGACAGTTTCGAGCCGGACGTGCAGCGCTGGGCGCTGGGGCAGGGCGTCCAATGGCTGAACGACATTCATGGATTTCCGGACGAGAGCCTTTATCCCGAGCTGGCCGACAGCGATTGCGGGCTTATCGTCATGCATGCCGTGCAGGCCGAGGGGATCGCGACCGAGGTGGATGTGCCGCCGGACGAGATCATGCAGCGCATGTTCGATTTCTTCGACAAGCGGGTCGGGGCGTTGCAGGCGGCCGGCATCGACAAGTCGCGGATCGTGCTGGACCCCGGCATGGGGTTTTTCCTGGGCACCAATCCCGAGACCTCCATCGAGGCGCTGCGGCGGCTTCCGGATCTCGGGCCGCGATATGACCTGCCGGTGCTGGTCAGCGTGTCGCGCAAATCGTTCATTCGCGCGCTGGCGGGGGTGAGCGCCGCCGACGCGGGGGCGGCGACGCTGGCGGCGGAGATCTTCGCCGTATCGCGCGGAGCGAGCATGATCCGCACGCACGATCCCAAGGCGCTGAGCGACGGGCTGTCGGTGATCAGCGCCCTGTCGGGTGCCTGAACCGGGGCGTCACCAATCGGCGTCGCAGAGGCCGCCCTTGGTTTCGGACATCAGGAAAGCGGTCTGGTCGTCCTTTGGATCGACGAACGCGCCCTCGCCGTCTTCATCGGGGTTATCCGACGGATAGGCGACCGAAAAGCCGCCCTCGTTGACCAGCTTCACGCGGCCGTCTTCCTGGATCAGCACGTTGAAGCCGCCGCCGTCGCCTTCGATCCCGCATTCCAGCATTTTCGACGAGCCGGTGCGGCAATAGGCGCCGCCGAGCGCGACGCCGGGCTTGCCAGCGAATGTGACGGCCATGATGGCGTTGAAGGCCGGCGCGTCGGCGTACTGGTCCCACATTTTCTGCGGCTCGTCGGTCTCCGGAAACAGCTTTTCCGGGACGTAGGTGAGCGCGATGCCGGTGACCTTTTGCCTGGGGTGGCTCTTCATGTGCGCCGCATCATATTCGCGGGCGTAGCAGAACGGCCTGGCCGTATCGATGAAGCCGACCACCGGCGGTTCGGTGCGGACGGGCGGCGGGGGCGCATCGTCCGCCAAAGCGGGGGCGACGGCCAGCAGGGTAATCATCGCGACTCCGGCGCGGATCATGCTATGCAACTCCTCAATATGACGCTGATGAGACAATAGGACGGAACAGCGTGACGCGAAGCTTTTTCGGCACGGACGGCATCAGAGGCACTGCCAATCGCGGCAATATGACGGCGGATGTCGCGCTGAAAGTGGGCCAGGCCGCCGGCCGCCTTTTCAAGCGCACCGAAGGCGTGCACCGCGTGGTGATCGGCAAGGATACGCGCCTGTCGGGCTATATGATCGAAAACGCGCTGACGGCGGGCTTCACGTCGGTCGGGATGGACGTGTTCGTGTTCGGGCCGCTGCCGACACCCGCCGTGGCGATGCTGACGCGCAGCCTGCGCGCGGATCTGGGCGTGATGATCTCGGCCTCGCACAACCCCTATTTCGACAACGGCATCAAACTGTTCGGGCCCGACGGGCACAAGCTGAGCGACGATGTCGAGCGCCAGATCGAGGCCGGGATCACCGGCGACATTTCCGACTCGCTGGCCGAGCCGACCAAGATCGGCCGGGCCAAGCGCGTGGACGACAGCCAGGCGCGCTATATCGAGTTTGTGAAACGCTCGTTCCCGCGCCACCTGAGGCTCGACGGGCTGCGCATCGTGATCGATTGCGCCAACGGCGCGGCCTACAAGGTGGCGCCGAGCGTGCTGTGGGAGCTGGGCGCGGAGGTCATCTCCATCGGCGTGTCGCCGAACGGCTTCAACATCAACGATGAGGTCGGGTCGACAGCGCCGGGCGCGTTGCAGGAGAAGGTGCGCGAATCCCGCGCCGATATCGGCATCGCGCTGGACGGCGACGCCGACCGCGTGGTGATCGTGGACGAAAAGGGTCACGTGATCGACGGCGACCAGATCCTTGGCCTGATCGGCCTGCGCTGGAAGGCGGATGGCCGGCTGAAAGGCGGCGGCGTGGTGGCGACGATCATGTCGAATCTGGGCCTTGAGCGCACGCTGGCGGCCAAGGGAATCGAGCTGGTGCGGGCGGGCGTGGGCGACCGCTATGTCGTGGAGCAGATGAAGGCGCGCGGCATGAATGTGGGCGGCGAGCAGTCGGGCCATATCGTGCTGAGCGATTTCTCGACGACCGGAGACGGCCTGATCGCCGCGCTGCAGGTGTGCGCCGCCATCGTGGAATCGAAGAAAAAGGCCAGCGACGTGTGCCATGCCTTCGAGCCGCTGCCGCAGCTGCTGCAGAACGTGCGCTATCACAACGCGTCGCCCCTGGAGATCCCGGCGGTGAAGTCAGAGATCGAGCGCATCGAGCGCGAACTGGGCGCGAAGGGCCGCGTGGTCATCCGCAAGTCGGGCACCGAGCCGGTGATCCGCGTGATGGCGGAAGGCGACGACGAGAAGCTGGTGAAGAGCGTGGTCGGGTCGATCGTTTCGGTGATCGAGAAGGCGGCGTAGCCGTGAAGAGATTGCTGATCGTCGCGGGATCGGATTCCGGCGGCGGGGCGGGCATCCAGGCCGACATCAAGACGGCGACGATGCATGGCGTGTTCGCCATGACGGCGGTGACGGCGATCACCGTGCAGGATACGCGCGGGGTGCATGGCGTGCATGTGATCCCCGATGAGGTGATCGCCGACCAGATGGCGGCGTGCCTGATCGATATCGGCGCGGACGCGGTGAAGACCGGGATGCTGCACAGCGCCGGGACCATCGAGACGGTCGCGCGGGTGCTGGGAAGCCAAGCGCCCGACGTGCCGCTGGTGGTCGATCCGGTGATGGTGGCGAAGGGCGGCGCGCGGCTGATCGACGATACGGCGGTGGATGCGATGAAGGCGCACCTGTTTCCGCGCGCGAGCGTCATCACGCCGAACCTGCCGGAAGCGGCCGCATTGTTGGGCAGCGCGGAGATCGCCGATGTCGCGGCGATGGAAGAGGCCGGGCGTGCGTTGCTGGCGTTTGGACCGCGCGCGGTTCTGATGAAAGGCGGGCATCTGCCGGGCGACCAGGTGAGCGACCTGCTGATCACCAAAGGCGGGATGTCGCGGTATGACGGGCCGCGCATCGAGAGCCGCGATACGCACGGGACGGGCTGTACGCTGGCGTCGGCGATTGCGTCAGGGCTGGCGCAGGGTCTGGCGCTGAGCGATGCGGTGGCGGCGGCGCGCGCTTATGTGACGCGTGCGATAGAAAGCGCGCCGGGGTTAGGGCATGGACATGGGCCGCTGAACCACATGTATGGACTGACGCCATGACCCTGAAGCAATGGGTGATCGATGCCTTCGCGGATGCGCCGTTTGAAGGCAATCCCGCCGCCGTGATTGCGCTGGCGCGCTGGCTGGACGATGGGCTGATGCAGCGCATCGCGGCGGAGAACAATCTGTCGGAGACGGCGTTTTTCGTGGAGACGGCGCCCGGGCGATATGGGCTGCGCTGGTTCACGCCGGCGATGGAGGTGGACCTCTGTGGCCACGCGACGCTGGCGAGCGCGCATGTGGTGTTCAACCATGTCGCGCCGGGGCTGGAGGCCGTGACGTTCGATACGCGGTCAGGTCCGCTGGTCGTGACGCGGGCGGGCGGCGACATGATGACCATGGATTTTCCGGCTATCCATGCGGCCGTGCCGGAGGGTGCGGCGGAGATCGGTGCGAAGGCGGCGGCGATTTTGGGATGCCCGGTGCCGGCGGAGGTGTTCACGGCGCCGGACCTGATGATCGTGCTGGAGAGCGCGGCGGCCGTGCGCGCGCTGTCGCCGCATGCGGGGCTTGGGCCGCTTCTCAGCGAGGTGAAAATGCGCGGGTTGATCGCGACGGCGCCGTCTGACGATGCGCGGTACGATTTCGTGTCGCGGTTCTTTGCGCCCAATCACGGCATTCCGGAAGACCCGGTGACGGGATCGGCGCATTGCAAGCTGATGCCCTATTGGGTGAAGCGGCTGGGCAAGACGAAACTGACGGCCCGGCAGGTTAGCCCGCGCGGCGGCACCTTGGTGTGCGAGTTGAAGGGTGAGCGGGTGACGCTGACCGGACGCTGCGAGGCGTTTCTGGAAGGCGTGTTGGCGGTAGGATAGGCCATGACCATCGGTAACGACGACGACCTGCAGAAGCTGCGTGTGATCGGGCGGATCGTGGCGAATACACTGCGCGCCATGCAGGAAGCGCTGCGGCCCGGGATTACGACGGGCGAGCTGGATGCGCTGGGCGCGAAGCTGCTGGCCAGTGCCGGGGCGCGGTCGGCGCCGGAGAAGGACTACAGCTTTCCGGGCGTCACCTGCATCAGCGTGAACGAGGAAATCGCGCACGGCGTTCCCGGCGCGCGGGTGATCCGCGAGGGTGACCTGGTGAATATCGACGTGTCGGCTGAGAAGGACGGCTATTACGCCGATACGGGTGCGAGCTGCATCGTGGGTGTGGGGGCGCGGGAGATCGAGCGGCTGACGCGGGACGGCAAGCGGGCGTTGTGGGCGGGCATCGCGCAGGTGAAATCCGGCGCGCGGCTGAACGCGATCGGCAAGGCGATCGAAACCTTTGCGACGAAGAACCGCTATTCGCTGGTGCGGAACCTCGCGAGTCATGGCGTGGGGCGCGCGCTGCACGAGGAGCCGGGCGAGATTCCGACCTGGTACGAGCCGGGTGACCGCCGCGTGATGCATGAGGGGCTGGTCTTCACCATCGAGCCGTTCCTGTCGCTGGGGGCGGACATGGCGGCGGAAACGGGCGACGGGTGGACGCTGGTCTCGATGCCGCGCGCGCCGACCGTGCAGTTCGAACACACGATGGTGGCGACCAAGCGCGGGGCGCTGATCCTGACGCAGCCGGGCTGAGGCGCGTGAAGGTTCTTGGCATTTCGGGGAGCCTGAGGGCGCAGTCGTCGAACGGGGCCTTGCTGGAGGCCGCGGTAGTGCTGGCGCCGGAGGGGATGGCCGTTTCGATCTATGACGGCGTCGGGCGGTTGCCGCATTTCAATCCGGATGTGGAGGCGGGCGAGTTGCCGCCGGAGGTGGCGGCGTTTCGCGCTGCGGTGAATGCGGCCGATGCGCTGCTGGTCTCGGCCCCGGAATATGCGCGGGGGATTCCCGGGTCGTTCAAGAACGCGCTCGACTGGCTGGTGGGCGACACGGAGTTTGCCGGAAAGCCGGTGGCGGTGTGGACCGCCTCGACGCGGGCGAAGGCCGGGCCGGCAGCGCTGCTGCTGGTGTTGACGACGATGTCGGCTGCGGTGGTGGACGAGGCGTCGGTGACGGTGGACCTGATGTCCGGCGGGTGGACGGGGGCGCGGATC
>JAKOQZ010000056.1 GCA_029778105.1 Pseudomonadota bacterium
CACGGAGCTGAGCGCCAAGTCATGGCTGACCGAAGCGCCGATGCGGATGCTGATGAACAATCTGGACCGCGAGGTGGCCGAGAGGCCGGAGGAGCTGGTGGTCTATGGCGGGATCGGCCGCGCGGCGCGCGACTGGAACGCCTATGACAGGATCGTCGAGACGCTGAAGCGGCTGGAGGGCGACCAGACGCTGCTGGTGCAATCGGGCAAGCCGGTGGGCGTGTTCGGCACGCATGGCGACGCGCCGCGCGTGCTGATCGCCAATTCCAATCTGGTGCCGCATTGGGCGACATGGGAGAAATTCCACGAGCTCGATCGGCAGGGCCTGATGATGTACGGCCAGATGACGGCCGGGTCGTGGATCTATATCGGCACGCAGGGCATCGTTCAGGGCACCTACGAGACCTTCGTCGAGCTGGGCCGCAAGCACTATGACGGCGACACGGAAGGCCGCTGGCTGTTGACGGCGGGGCTTGGCGGCATGGGCGGGGCGCAGCCGCTCGCCGCCGTGATGGCGGGGTTTTCGTGTCTCGCCGTCGAGTGCCAGCCTTCGCGCATCGAGATGCGGCTGAAGACCGGCTATCTCGACAAGAGCACCGACGATCTGGATGTCGCGCTGAACATGCTGGCCGAAGCCAAGGCGAGCGGAAAGCCGGTGTCGGTGGGTCTGTTGGGTAATGCGGCGGATGTGCTGCCCGAGCTGCTGAAGCGCGGCGTGCGGCCCGATGCGGTGACGGACCAGACATCGGCGCATGATGTGCTCAACGGCTATCTGCCCAAGGGCTGGACGCTGGCCGAATGGGAAGAGCGCAAGACGCGCGACCCCAAAGGCGTGGAGGCGGCGGCGCGCGCCTCGATCGCCGAACACGTGAACGCGATGCTGGCGTTCCACGTGAGGGGCGTGCCCACCGTCGATTACGGCAACAATATCCGGCAGGTGGCGCTGGACGAGGGCGTGGGTGAGGCCTTCGCGTTCCCGGGGTTCGTGCCGGCCTATATCCGGCCGCTGTTCTGCCGGGGCATCGGGCCGTTCCGCTGGGCCGCGCTCTCGGGCGACCCGGAGGACATCTACCGGACCGACGCCAAGGTGAAGGAGCTGATGCCGCACGATACGCATCTGCATAACTGGCTGGACATGGCGAAGGCCAAGATCCGCGTCCAGGGCCGTCCGGCGCGCATCTGCTGGGTGGGGCTGGGCGACCGGCACCGGCTGGGCCTCGCCTTCAACGAGATGGTGGCGAAGGGCGAGTTGAAGGCGCCGGTGGTGATCGGGCGCGATCATCTGGATTCAGGATCGGTCGCTTCGCCCAATCGCGAGACG
>JAKOQZ010000057.1 GCA_029778105.1 Pseudomonadota bacterium
CAGCGCGGCGATCAGCGCCGCCGCCTCGTCCGGCGCGAACAGCGCCTCGATCGCCGGGATGCCGAAGGGCAGGGGCACCAGCCGGTCGCCGATCTGCGCCTCCACCCGGTGCTCATAGGCCCGCCAGCCGGTGAAGCGCGACAGGAGCGCGAACACCTTGTCGGAATTGGTGTGAAAGATATGCGGGCCATAGCGATGCACGGTCACGCCGGCCGCATTGCGCGCGTCAAAGGCGTTGCCGGCGATATGGTCGCGGCGGTCAACGACCAGAACGTCGGCGTCGCCCTGCTCCGCCAGCAGACGCGCCGCGACGGCGCCGGTGAACCCGGCGCCGACGATCAACCAGGGAAGACGCCGCATGAATGCCATGCGGCGCTTATAGCCTACGGACTGAGGTCGTCGAACACGGCGTCGCCGCCGGCCGCCGGCAGGGTGATCAGCATCCCGTCAAAGCCGAGATGCACGTCCAGTCCCGGGCGGTCGGTGTCGCGGGTGAACATGCGCGCGCCCAGCCATTGCGGCAGCGGGGGGATCACGTGGCTGAACACCAGATGCTTCACGCCCGCCTCGGCCGCCAGATCGGCCGCATCGCCGGGCGCGATGTGATAATCGCGGATGTCGTGCAGCATCTTCTCGAACCGGGTCCGCCCGTACTCGTGCGCGACCGACTGCATCTCGGTCACCACATTCATCAGCATCGCCTCGCTGATCAGCACGTCGGCGCCCTTGGCGAAGCGGGCGATGTTCTCGGACTTCACGGTGTCGCCGGTGAAGACGACAGAGCGTCCCTTGTAGTCGAAGCGATAGCCATAGGCCGGCAGGATGGGGTGATGGTCGACCGCGAAGGCGGTGATCTTCAGCCCGTCCTTATCGAACACGACGACCTCTTCGCCGGGGGCCAGCACGGCGCCGGCCGCGTTGGCGATCAGGCGCGATTCCATCGTGCCAAGTTCGGGCTTGAGATAGTCCGCCCCGTGATGCGCGATGCGGTGGCTGGCGTCCATGGCGAACGCTTCGTTGAAGCCGTTGACCACGCGCTCGATCCCGGGGCCGCCATAGACCAGCAGCGGTGCGGGCCGTCCCGCGACCCAGCTCTGCAGGTTCACCTCGCCCAGGTCGCCGATATGGTCGGAATGGAAATGGGTCAGCAGCACCGCCTCGATCTTGTTCATCGGCAGGCGCCAGCCCGAGGCGTTCGACCACGAGCCGGGGCCTGCATCGACCACGAAGATATGGCCGGCCGCCATCACCACGTTGCAGGCCGGACGGCGATTGGGATCGGGCATCGGCGAGCCCGAGCCGCAGATCGCGACGCGCAGCGCGTCGTCGCCGGCCAGATCGTCCCGCTGCACCTTGAAGGCGCGGTTGATCTGCATCGCGACGATGCGGTCCTGGACCGCCGGTATGAAATAGACCGCGGCGCCAGCCGCGACCGCCACAAGCGCGAGGGCGACGATGCCCCGAACGATCCATTTCATCTGATTTTCTCCCCTACAAGCGCTGACACGAGCCGGGCTACGACGGCCTTGGCTTCTGTGACGTCCAGATTTTGTTCGCGCCTCAGGCGCAGCCAGGAATCGACGCTGAGCGTCAGATCCAGCCCTTCCATGCGCGGCGCGTCGTTACGGATCGACGCGGGCAGCACCGCCTCCAGCATCGCGCGCTGCTCGGCGGCGAAGCGGGTCTGGCGCTGGTCCAGAAAGCGCGATTCGTGGCGGTGCAGAACCGAAGCGATGCGGAACGGCGTGATGCGTTCGAAGACGCGGGCGCGGCGGTCGATCACCTCGCCCAGCCGTTCCTGCCAGGTGATCGTCGTGAACGGCACGTTCCAGATCGGCTCGACCTCCGATTCGATCGCCTCGCCGATTTCGCGATAGAGGCCTTCCATGTCGTCGAAGTGGCGGAACACGCTCCGCAGCCCAACGCCCGCCTTTTCCGCGACCTGCTCGGCGGTCGGCGAATGCACCCCGTCGCGCAGCAATTCCAGGAACGCAAGCTGGATGCGTTTGCGGTTCTCGGTGCCCCGCCGGATACGTCCGTCGATAACCGCGGTCATGTGCGCCTCGCTGTCAGGAATTCCCGTCCGGCAATGACGGCTATCAGAACGAACAACGCAAGATTGAACCACTGTCCGGGCACGAAGACCGGCGGCGGCTTGATCGCGAACAGCGCCACGACCGCCAAAGCGAGCTGGACGAGATGAATGGCCAGCAGCGGCCGCACGAAGCTCCGCCAGCGCCAGGCGGCGGCCATATCGACCAGGCCCAGCGCGATCTGCCCGACGCCCAGCGAGCCGAAGAGGAACAGGATCGTCTGCGGCGCAGGCGTGACGTCCAAGCCTGCGATGGAGACGGCGCCGCCGTCCGGCGCGAACAGATGGATGCCCCCGCGCCCCAGATTGATCAACCCAAGGGCTGCGATGGTCGCAAGCGCCAGACGGGACGGCGCGGCGGTCACGCGTGCGTCAGGCATGGAATGAGAATCTGCCCCGCCAGTCCCGCTTCGCGATGGACGCCGAACTCCGCCACCTCCGGCGCCGTGGCGATCTCGATGAAGGCTTTCGCCGAGGGGTATTCCATCAGCGCGACGACATCCCACATCTCGTCGACCGCGCCGATCACCGGCGCGGCGGCAGGCGCGCTGAACTGCAGCTTGCCGCCGTGCGCCAGGACATAGGCGCTCATCAGCTTGCCATACAGCATATAGGCTTCCAGCCCGCTCAGGTCGGTGGCGCGGCCGTCCTTGTAGACGGCCTTGTCCCTGAATTTCAGCAGGTTCAGCATCACGATCGGCCCCTTGTGGGGCAGGGCCGCAAGGGCCGTCAGCGAGTCGCTTGTGGGATAGACGGCGTTCTCGATCTGCATCACGGCGTGTCCCGGATGAAGGCGTCGATCACGTCGACCAGTTCTTCCGGCGCGTCTTCCTGCAGGAAGTGGCCGCCGCCCTTGATGATCGTGTGCTTCTGTCCCTTGGCCCCGGGAATGCGCGACTGGAAGACCTTTTCGCCGCCGGCCGACACCATGTCCTTGTCGGAGAACGCGGTCAGGAACGGCTTGTCGAACGTCTCCAGCACCGCCCAGGCGGCCTTGTTCTCCGCCACGCTGCCATGCTCCGGCGTCACCGGCACCAGCCGGGGAAACACCCGCGCGCCCGACTTGTAGGTCTCGTCGGGAAAGGGCGCGTCATAGGCCGCCTGCTCGGCCGCCGTCAGCTCGCGCGTCGTGCCGCTGTTGACGATGAAGCCGACGGGGAACACCGGCACCGACTGGCTGAATTCCAGCCAGGCCTTGAAGCCGTCCGTCATGCCGATCCCGATCGGCAGGCCGGTATTGCCGGCGACGACGCGGGCGAAGCGTTCGGGAAAGGCGGCGACCAGACGCAGGCCGATCAGCCCGCCCCAGTCCTGACAGAACAGCGTGATCTTCGACAGGTCCAGCTTGCCCAGCCAGGCGCTCATCCA
>JAKOQZ010000058.1 GCA_029778105.1 Pseudomonadota bacterium
CCGAAGCCGCCCAGGATCACCGAGATGAAGCTGCGGTTCATGCCCTTGCACATGATGTAGCTCAGGATCGCGCCCGACGAGCCCACCAGCGCGCCGGTGATCAGCAGCGCCTCGTTGTGCAGCGTGAAGCCCAGCGCCGCCGCGGCCCAGCCGGAATACGAGTTCAGCATCGAGACGACGACCGGCATGTCGGCGCCGCCGATGGGGATGATCAGCGTCACGCCGATCACGAACGAGAGGATCGCGATGATCCAGAACAGCCAGCCGGCGTTCGCGCCGCCGTCCGAGGCGAAGGCCCACACCAGCAGGGCGATGCCCACGGCCAGCGCGATATTGATGAGATGCCGGAAGGGCAGAATGATCGGCGCGCCCGACATGCGCCCGTCCAGCTTGGCGAACGCGATGACCGAGCCCGAAAAGGTGATCGCGCCGATCGCAAGGCCGATCGACATCTCCAGCAGGCTCTCCACCCGGATATCGACGCCGTTGCCGGCCAGAATGCCGAAGGCGCGCGGGCTGTAGACCGCGCCCGCCGCGACGAACACGGCCGCCAGACCGACCAGGCTGTGGAAGGCCGCCACCAGCTGCGGCATCTGCGTCATGGCGATCCGGCGGGCGATGAAGGCGCCGCCCGCGCCGCCGATGGCGATGCCCACGACGATCAGCAGCCAGGTGACGACGCCGGCATCGGCCGTCGCATCGATCAGGGTCGTGCCGACCGCGATCGCCATGCCGATCATGCCGTAGAGATTGCCGCGACGGCTCGACGCCGGGCTCGAAAGCCCGCGCAACGCAAGAATGAAAAGAACGCCGGCCGCGAGATAAAGCAGCGCTGCGATATTGGCGTTCATGGATATCCCCCTGCCCGCACGCTCCGGCTTACTTGCCGGACGTGCTCAGGCCCTTCATGTCGGCGGGCGTCGGATTACGGCTCGACGCCATGAAAATAAATGCGATGCCGGCGGCGACCGCCGCGGCGATGAGGAACAGCACCTGCTCCTGCTTCTGGACCCACATGGCCAGAAGCGCGATGCCGACGGCGAGCACGATGAAGCCCGCCGCGCGCATCAGGCGGTCCATGCTGATCAGCGCCATCAGCAGGCTCAGCGCGCCGGCCGCGACGATCACGTAGAAAGCCATCTGCTCCACAGGAATTCCGAACATCGCCGTCTCCCCTCAGTGTTTGGCTTTGGCCTTGTACATGGCCAGCATGCGCTGGGTGACCAGAAAGCCGCCGAAGATGTTCACGCTGGCGAGAATGACCGCCAGAAACCCGAAGAGCTTGGACACCCACGACGCCGCGCCCAGCGCCGGCACCGCCAGCGCGATCAGCGCGCCGACGATGATCACCGACGAGATCGCGTTGGTCACGGCCATCAGCGGCGTATGCAGCGCGGGCGTCACGCTCCACACCACGAAATAGCCCACGAAGATCGCCAGGACGAAGAGCGAGAAGAAGGAAACGAAATGATCCATGGCCGGCCCCTCAGCCCTGCAGTTGCGGGTGCACGATCGCGCCGTCGCGGGCGACCAGCGCGCCCTTCACGATCTCGTCGTCCCACGGCACGTTCAGCTGCTTGCTCGACTTGTCGATCAGCAGCGTGACAAGGTTCAGCAGGTTCTTGGCGTAGAGGTTCGAGGAATCCTGCGCCAGACGGCTGGGGACGTTCAGATGCCCCATCAGCGTCACGCCGTTGACCTCGACCACCTCGCCCGGCTTCGACAGCGGGCAGTTGCCGCCCTGCTCGACCGCCAGATCGACGATGATCGAGCCCGGCTTCATGCTCATCACCATCTCTTCGGTGATCAGCACCGGAGCCTTGCGGCCGGGGATCAGCGCCGTGCAGATCGCGATGTCCTGCTTCTTGATCGTCTCGGCGATCAGCGCCGCCTGCTTGGCCTGGTATTCGGCGCTCATCGGCTTGGCATAGCCCGCCGCCGTTTCGGCCTGCTTGAACTCGTCGTCGATGACCGCGACGAAGGTCGCGCCCAGCGATTCCACCTGCTCCTTGGCGGCGGGGCGCACGTCGGTCGCCGACACGATCGCGCCGAGGCGGCGGGCGGTGGCGATGGCCTGCAGCCCCGCGACGCCCGCGCCGAACACCAGCACGCGCGCCG
Organism: Pseudomonadota bacterium; assembly: GCA_029778105.1. Taxonomy (GTDB): domain Bacteria; phylum Pseudomonadota; class Alphaproteobacteria; order Micropepsales; family Micropepsaceae; genus JADZAI01. The sequence goes on from JAKOQZ010000058.1 coordinate 2,119, forward strand.
GCGCCACCGTACCGGCCGCCGTCATCATCATCGGCATCGCCCGGCCGAACTCGGCCGCCGCGTCGATCACCGCCTTGTAGCCCGCGAGGTTCGCCTGGCTCGACAGCGCGTCCATCGCCTGCGCACGGCTGATGCGCGGCACGAACTCCATCGCCATCAGCGCCGCGCCGGTCTTGGCCAGCGCCTGCAGCTCGTCGCGCTCGCCATAGGGCGCATAGAGGCCGATGGCCACCGCGCCCGGCTTCACGCCCGCAAGCGCCGTCGCATCGGGGCGCTGCACGCTCAGGATTACGTCGGCCCCGCTCACCGCAGCCGCGGCGTCGGGCGCGATGGTCGCGCCGGCGTCGGCGAAAACCTTGTCGCTCAGCCGCGAGCCTTCGCCCGCGCCCGTTTCGACGACGACCTCAGCACCCAGGCCGATGAACTTCTTGACCGTTTCGGCTGAGGCGGCGACGCGCTTCTCGTGCGCCCGCCGGTCGCGGAGAACCGCGATCTTCATCAGTGCTCTGCGCCTTCCGCGCTGTGCACGATCTTGCCGCAGGCGTTGAGATGGGCGGCGGCCTGATCGGCCTTGGCGCAGTCGACCGCGTTGGTCCGCGTCAGCGCCAGGATCACCACCGCGCCGACCACCAGCACCGTGCCCCACTTGGTGAGGGTGTAGAACAGGTTGAACGTCGCCTTCTGTTCAGTGATGTCCATCGAACCCTGAACGTACTCGCCCTCAGCCATCGCTCATCCCCTGTTCCCGCGCGCTCCAGCGGTGCGCGTGGGTTATAGCAAACGCGGTCTGCGCCGCAACATGCCGCGCCGGAAGGGTTTCAGACCCTCCGGTTGGGCCTCGAATGGTTCCAGTCGGCCAGCAGGGCCCTCAGCGCCGCCACGAAGGCCAGCGGCTGGTCCAGCATGACATGGTGCTGCGCCTCCGGCACGCCGGAAACCGGCACCGCCTTGCCCAGCAGTTCGAACATATAGGCCCCGATTTCGGGCGGCATCAGCACCGAATCGTCGCCGCGCATGATGCCGACCCGGCAGGCGATCGAGCGCAGCATCGCCGCAGTGTCGCCGGCCTCGAAGCGCTGCCAGATGGCGGGATCGAACTTCCACGTCCAGCCGCCCTCCACCTCTTTCAGCGAGCGCCGTGCGACATAGTCGATTAGATAGTGATTCTCGCACGGCTGCTCGGGCGCCAGGCGAAACCGCGACAGCGCCGCCTCTAGCGTCGGATAGACCCGGTGCGGCCGCATCTGCCGGTTGGGCGGCCCGCCCGGACGGTCCGGCGGATTGACCGGCGAGTCGACCAGTACCGCCCCGGCCAGACGCGCGCCGTGCTTGGCCCCGGCGGTCATCGTCACGAACCCGCCGAACGAGTGCCCCACGATCACCGGCGGCTCGCCCACCTCGAACATGCCGCACGCCTCGGCCACCGCGATGGGCTCGTCCGCATAGCTGCGCATCGCATAGCCCGGCCGCCAGCCGCTGTCGCCCATCCCCGACAGGTCGAACGCCGCGACGTGATACTCCTCGGCCAGATAGGGCGCGACGAAGGCCCACCACCACGCATGCGCGCCGTTGCCGTGGATCAGCACGATCCCGGGCTTCGAGCGGTCACCCCATTCCAGACAGTTCAGCGCGATCCCGTCGCACTGCGCCTTGAAGGGCCGCGGCGCCTGGGCCACCGCCTTGTGGAACCAGGCCGGAGCCGGCGGCTCGCGCCCCTCATAGGGCGTCAGCGGACCCGACCGCCCGCCCTCGTCGTGGCTGAGATTGACCTTGGCGTCGCTCACTCTGCGGGCCCCACCTTGATCCAGGCCGGCTTTTCGGGCCGCGCGCCCAGCGCCTTGAAGACGGCCGTGCCCGTCATGATCGTCTGGTCACCCACCCAGATCCGGCCGCGCACGGTGTAGAGATCGTCCTCCTCGCCCACGATCTCGCCGGTGCCCTCCACGAAGTCGCCGACCTTGGCCGACGAGATGAAGTCGGTCAGCAACCGCACCGTCACCCAGAACCGCCGCACCTTCAGCGAGATCGCATGGCCGAACGCCATGTCGGCGAAGGCCATCAGCATCCCGCCATGGCAGTTCTTCATGCCGTTGGTGTGGTGGTCGCCGACGATGAACGCGCGGGTATAGTCGGTCTCGTCGACGATCCGCTCATACAGCGGACCGATCTGGCGGCCGAACCCCTGGGTCCAGTTCATCTGGACATAGCCTGCGGGAATATCGGGCAGTTTTTCGTCGAGCAGATCGTCGGTCATGCGCTTTCGTCCCACCGTTGGCGGCGGGGCGCAAGCATGCCCTTGGGTCACGCGGCCCAGTCGATCCAGCTGCCGTGATGGTGCACGCCCGCGAGAATGCGCGTGTCCGCCTGCCCGCCGTCATAGACGTCCAGCCGCAGCGGATAATCCCAGGATTCGCCCTCCGCCTTGAACTCCGCGGAAAGCCGGTAGACCGGCCTCCGGCGCGAGGTCTCCAGCAGCAGATCGTGCAGCGTGGCGCGCATCGCCGCCGTCCACTGATAGGTGACGAGCGAGTGGGTGACGACGGCGGTCGCCTCCGCCGGGATGAGGGCCAGCTGCGGCCCGATATTCTTCAGCGCGTCCCCGGCGATGACCGGCGGCTTGTGCTGGGCGGCGATCTCCAGCGCCGCCGTCAGGCGCGCCATGCGGTCGGGCTGGTTCGGCCACAACAGGGCGACCAGCCAGCGCCGGTCGGCCGCCGAGCCGAGATCCACCGGGTTCAGCTCCAGCCCCACACGCGACGCCACATCCGGCGGCGCGTCGGGCACCGGCGGCGCGGCGCCGCGCACCGCGCAGTCCAGCTCCAGCGCCGAGGCCGGCCCGCCACGCAGCACCCCGCCATCCGGCAGACGATAGGCATAGGCATAGCGATCCCAGTTGAGGTTCAGCCCGGCGCTCGGCCCCAGCTCGACGATGCCCAGTGCCCGGCCCGTCTCCGCCGCAATGGCCGCGTAGCCGGCGCGCAGAAAGGTCGAGCGCCGCACCTCGTTGGTGTTGGTCACGCGTGTCGCGATCAGCGGATCGACGACCGCGCGATGCGTCAGCACGAAATCGCGAAAGGCGGCATAGGCCGCCTCGCTCACCGGGGCTTCGCGTTCGCCGGGTTTCAGCAGATGGCCGTACCAGAGGCGCAACGGATGGTCCGCCCCGGCGAGCAGCGCATAATGAACCGCCGCGAACAGCATGTTGGCGGGCGGCTGCCCCGGCTGCGCCGTCGTGGTGACCGCCTGGATCTCCGGATCGTCCGCGATGGCATTGGCGAGCAGCTCGTAGAGCGGACAGTCGCCTCCCTTCGCGGCCTCGCCGCCGAAATAGCGCCAGTAATCGGGCTTCATGCTGAGAGCATTGGTCATGGGCGCAGTTTGAGGCATGGTCCGCGCCGTTCGCAAATATTGACTGGCCTGATCCATGAAAGCCGAAGCGCCCCGCCTGCTGGAATCCGCCTACCCCGAGTTCATCCGCATCACCACGCGGTTCGGTGACATGGATTTCAACGGCCACCTCAACAACGTCGCCTTCGCCCAGTTCTTCGAAGACGCCCGCGTCAGCTTCAACCGCAAGCTGATCTTCGACAACGACATCCATCCCTCCGCCCGTGACTACCGGGTGCTCGTCGCCTCGGTCGAGATCGCCTATGTGCGTGAAGGCTATTACGGGCCCGACGTGACCGTCGGCATCGGCGTCAAGCGCATCGGCCGCTCGTCGTTCGAACTGGGCGCCGCAGTCTTCCAGGACGGACACTGCCTCGCCGTCCACGACTCGACCATCGTCTACAAGGGCGTCGCCGAGGGCATGCCCGCCCGCGCCCGCACAGCGCTCGAGTCGAAGATGTTGATCCTGCCTGTCGCCTGATCCCGGATTACGCCCCAGCCGAACCGGCCCCGCCGGCCTCGCGCCGATCGGGGCGCGCTGACGCGCGCGCCCCTGGCTGACGACATCTCCAAAGATCACAAACCTTCGTCATGGTGAGGTGCCCCGCATCGCGAAGCACGTGGGCGCGTGTTCGCATTGATGTTGCAGGGCCTCGAACCACGCACGACGCGTCAACGCCCGCACCGGCGCCACGCCGGCGTGCAGGTCAGCCGTCCAGCAGCGCCGCGTCGCGTTCCAGTTCGTCGATGAAGCGCGCGATCATGCCAAGCCCGCGCGACCAGAACGCCGGGTC